>CAYFYM010000257.1:0-10247 GCA_964347405.1 uncultured Candidatus Bathyarchaeia archaeon
CTATCCACTCGATCCAGTGCTTGTCCATCATGGGGTGCGGGACGCTGCCCACCTTCACCTTGACCTCGCCGTCGCCCTGCTCTATGACGGGGAGGTGTTTCTCGTAGCCTTCCCCCTCAGTGAGCTTGGCCTCCATGTGCTTCATGGGCTGGCCGCAGCAGACGAGCTGCCCGACGCCCGTGTGGAGCACCTCGACGATGTTGCCGCAGACCTCGCACTTGTAGACTTGGTTCATCTCCGTCAATCGTTTCACCTTATAATGACGGTACTGTCTCCGGAGCCGGGGTTAATATACGTTGGCTGCGAAACGGGTTTAAGCCGCCGGGGCTTTGGTGGGGTATGCTTGGGGGCGTAGAGCTCATAATCTACGATCTCGACGGCGTGCTGGTGGACTCCACGGACGCCATAGTCGAGGCGTTCGAGAAGACGTTGAACGAGATCGGGGTGACGTACGAGGAGGACAGGCTCATGCCGTTGATGGGGCACGGCCTCATCCACATACTGGAGCAGGTGCTGCCCGTGGAGCACCGGGGCAGGGAGTGGGAGCTTCGGGAAAGGTACATACACCACTTCCAGGAGTCGGACACCCGGCTCACCAGGCTGCTGCCCGACGTGGAGGAGACCCTGAGGAACCTCAAGGATAGGGGGTACAGGCAGAGCGTCGCCACCAACAAGACCAGCAGCGAGGCCAAGCGGATACTGGCCATTCTGGGGGTTAACGATGTCTTCGACCTCGTCGTGGGGTTCCTGGACGTGCCCAACGCCAAGCCTGCCCCCGACATGATCCTACATACGCTGGAGAGGCTGGGCGTGGACAAGAGGCACGCGGTGTTCGTGGACGACACGGCCTTCGGCCTCAAGGCGGGGGTGGAGGCGGGAGTCAAGACAGTCGGTATGTTGACCGGCTACCACAACATGGAGCAGCTCATGGAAGTGCAGCCCGACTACGTAGTCGATAGCATGAATGAACTCAAGCTGCTGTTATTAAAAGAATAAGCAACAGAATGATTTGTTCCATGTAACAATGCGTTTGAATTTCCCGCAGCATATCAAAGCGATTTAAAGACTAAAAATTTGCGCCTGCTATGAAAACATAAGCGTGTCCAACCCAGATTGCGTCACGAATCGCTAATAGTTGGGGATTTTGTGATAAGAATAATGATCCCGTGATAATCATGAATGAGCCTTCAATACTTATGAGAATGATGTACAAACGAGAGACACGCTCGGTAAATGGTTTCAGGAATGGATACATAATTACTGCAATACCTATAACCGAAGCACCACTAATCACTTCAAGCGCCATCCCAACCACCCTTGCATCGGGATTACCGCCACCAAGCATACTATAGGCGAGAATAATCGCGCACGCGCATGTAACAAATTTCGTATTTAACAAGTGTCCTATGCTCCTGGGTTGGGATGTGGGAAGAATTTCCTGTAGGGAAGGAGAAGTCCTACAATTGACAAAAAGGTTATCGGGATCCATGGTAGTGCCTCGTTGATGTCACCATGAAAGTAAATGTTATAGATTGCACTGCTGACTAAAATTGTGGGCACTAGCCATAGGGTATACCAAGCCCACTTTTCCCCTTTCCTGTAACCCGTTAGTGTTATGGCGATGACTAGAAGTGACCAGCTTGTCTTTAGATTGCCCATTCCCATGTAAAGCCAAAGAATCAATTTAAAGGCCTCAGGGCTAGAAACCTCGAATTCACTCAATGACATACCTGTGATGTGTTGAGCGTCATCCTCAAGTAAAACTTTAGGAGTGAACAATTGGCTGAGACCAACCACTAACCACAGTAATCCAAGAGCAAGGTACCACAACCATCCATACTTTTCATAAACGCGCGTGTTGTTTGTTAGAATCACATTATTCGCCTTCGGAGACGTTGATGACTACGTTTCCCTTCTTGTGCCCTCCATCAACATAACGGTGAGCCTCCACTATCTCACCCAGAGAGTATCGTCTATCGATCACTGTCCACAGTTTACCCGATTCTATCAATTCTTTTAGGAAAGCGAGGTCCTCGGATTTTGGCTCTGGACCTGTGGTTTTGATGTATCGCCCAATTGGTGCAAGTATTTTACTGCATTCTGACTTGGAACTCATGCCTACTGCGTCAAAGATGAGATCATATCGGTTCTGTGATTGTGTGAAATCCTCTATAGTGTAATCAATCACATGATCTGCACCCAGAGACTCAACCAATTGAAGGTTCGCTGTACTGCAGACCCCGGTTACCTCAGCCCCATAACTCTTGGCGATCTGAACACCATAGGTCCCTAAGGCTCCTGAGGCTCCATTGATGAGCACATTGTCACCAGTCTTGATCTTCCCAGTATCTCTTAGGAATACGAGTGCCGCGCATCCGCTTGCTGGGACAGGCGCAGCTTCCTCAAACGTCATGTTGCTGGGTTTATGTGCGATTACTCCGTTTTCTGGTAGGCAGATATATTCAGCGTGAGCTCCGAAGCGTAGCCCGGTGGAGGCGAAGACCTCATCGCCTTCTTTGAATCGTGTTACGTTCTTACCAACAGATTCTATTATACCGGATAGCTCCATTCCCAGTATTTTTCTCTTGGGACCAGTAACTCCGAGGAATACTCGCCCCATAGTTTGCTCAAATAAAGAGCCGGGTATTGAGAGGCTTCGCATTCGAGAGTCTCCCCTGTGGAGAGTTGTGTCTATTACTTTGATGAGCAGCTCATTGTCTTTTGGTGTGGGTTTTGGTATGTCTCTGATTTGCACCATTTCTGGTGGCCCATATTTCTCGTAGACAGCTGCCCTCATAGTTATCAGATCACCCAGTTCCATGCATACCAGATAGTTATCAGGTTAATTCATCCTCAACTTCGATGGATGAGATTGCATATGGTTTGAATCCCTTGATAATCAACCATAACGCGAAGACCATCTCACCCAAGGCACCGGGAACGTTCAGCCCTAAATAGAGGCTTGAGCGTGAGTCTAGACCCAACAATACAAGGAACTCAGCAGCCAAGAACAGGACTGCCCCAATAAGACTCCACCCAGCAAGCCAGCGAGGGATAAGCTCAGATTTGTATAGCATATAGTAGAACATCAATGAGCCTAGGCTGAAGGCGAACCCAGCGAAGATGCCCTCCGCGGAGCGTATGGATAACAGGGTTAAGGTTAGCTGCGTCCACGTGGTGTCAACTGCGAAGGTTTGAACCGCTCCTTTGCTTAGAGACAGTAGAGCCAGCATGCAGATGGCTCCAATGGTGAACATTATACCTTCAACGAGCCTGCCAGCAACGTAGCCTAGAGCCATGCTCTGGTTCAATCTCTTCAGTATTGGGTACATGACGATGGGTATTGATGCTACAGCCACAGCCATGGTGAACTCTAGTAGTATGCCGAGGCGGGTACTGGTTTCGTTATCAGCTAACAACACTACGTTGTCGATGCTTTCTGGTCCGAATATCGCTGGTACAAAGGCTACGCTCAGTAGTGGTGCTGCTGTCGCGATTATGAAGAGTATCCCAACGATTCTCGCTGTGTTTCTTGGATTCAGTTTTGGGTACATCTTAAATCATTTCCGGGCTCAACGTACATGCGCGCGCCTATTACCTTGTCTAAAGATTAATGAAGAAATTTCAGTAAGTATGTTTAAAATAAATTATTCATCAAAAAACATGATTTAATGCTGGTTAGATTCATTTTAATAGAACACATTGAGGCTATTGAGAACAGGTCCTCAGCGAAACAGAGTGTTTGAGGGCTACGTGTTAACAGCCGACGAGACCGACCGAGACACCGACAGAGAGCCACGCCCACAACCCTCACACTTAGCAGAATCTAAATAAAAACAACATATTTTAAATAATTATCCGGTGTATCGGCCGCCGGAAAAAACGCTTATAACAAGTAACCAGTTACAAGGAAAACGCAGATTTGCAAAAAATCATCGCCACGCACCTAGAACATCCCCACATAGCGGCGGTAGACACGCCCGACGCGTCGCCAGCCGGGGAATAATTTGGTGCGACTGCCGGGATTCGAACCCGGGCCGTCTGCGTGGCAGGCAGAAATCATAGCCTCTAGACTACAGTCGCCCAACCCAAATACCAAAACACCCGATATAATCCTTACCCTCAAAACTGGATCACCGATCTCGAAAAGTTATACGTAGAACACCTACACAACAAACCGCCATGGTATCCTTCCCCGACGCCCACCTCACATGCCCCAGCTGCAACGCCGTGGTGCCCTGGGGCAAGGCATGCATCAACTGCGGCCAAGAGCTGCCCCAGAAACAGCAAGTCGAGGACCCCTTCCAGGTCCTCAGGGACAGCCTCAGAACCGAGCAGAACAAGGAGAAGGCCGCCGAGGAGCTGGAGGCGGCGCTCCCCGCCGCCCCCGGCGAGGAGCCGCGGGGCAGCCTCGCCCGGCACATGCTCCACAGGGTAAAGACGCTGGAGATGGCCGACCGGGGAGAGATCAGCCACGAAGTCTTCAGCGAGCTCTACACGGAGATCATGGACAAGACCATGAAGCTCATGGACCAGTACACGGGCATCGGGAACAAGGTGAACGAGGCAGCCGAGATACTAGGGCAGACCAGAAACCTCGTCGAGCAGAAACAGGGCCAACGGGAGAGAGGCGAGATCACAGACGACGAGTACATGGAGGAACTGGACAGGCTCCGCAACGTCATAGACAAGATGCAGGAAAACATATCGACGCTCAGGACCCGGAGGAACGAGCTCGGCATAGGCGGCGAGACGGAAGAAGACGCGGCCAAGCTGAGGGAGCTGCAGAGAAGGCTGCACCACTACAGAGGCTACCTCCCCGTCATGGTGTCCTCGGACTCCATCCCCAAGTCCATGCAGGAGACCGTGTACGGGGACCTGTGCCAGATGGTGGAGATAATGAACTCCAGCGTGGAGTGGGAGTACGTCCACGAGGAACCGTTCTACGAGGCGGCGGAGCCTATGGAGGAGACGATGGAGCCAATGGATAAGGAGGCTGCCCGGGAGGAGGACGACGAGACATTCAACGAGCTCACGAGACACGTCAAAGGCCACGACGGCGAGATACGGCGGCTCCTCAGGGCGATAAGGATGAACGACAACGTCCTCCTGCTGGGGCCCCACGGGGAGGGCAAGACCGAGACCCTGCTCCAGCTCCAGAGGATCATGGGAGGCGTCTACCTCCACTGCAACACGGAGATCACCGAGAGAGAGCTCGTGGCGGGGTTCAACCCCAGCGCCTTCGTGGGGGAGAACCCGGTGCACAACGGCGTCCTGATGCAGATAACACAAGACGCGGAGGAAGCCCCCATAGCGTACATCGACTCCGTCACCAAGCTACGGCCCAAGACGCAGGCCGCCCTCTACGAGGCCATGAACAGCAAATCATTCACCAACCCCGTGGACGGGAAACGGATCAAGCTGCCAGACGGCTTCTGCGTGGTGGCGGCCAGCGACCTGGACCGCGTCACACAGGACACACCGGACCAGGGCCTGCTGGACAGGTTCGGGAAGACCATAATGTGGGGCAGGACCCCCATGGACAGCATCCAGGGGCTCGTCGCCAGAAACGCCCTTCCCTCCCACGTATTCGACTTCATAACATGGGTGAAGCTGGAGGTGGACAAGATGAGCTATATGACGCCCGTCAGCGTCAGGAACCTCATCAAGTTCGCCAAGGAGTACCACGCCTACCGGGACCTGTACCAGAGCCAGGACGAGGTCAAACAGCTGGCCGTGGACAGGCTGCTCAAGATGCGGGTGCTAAACCAGTTCGGCGTCGAAGAGTACGAGGAGGCCCGACGCAGGGTCATGGAGTACACCTGGGAGTAGATATGAGCATACTGTTCAGCGACGAGTACCCCGTCGTGGTGCTCGCGTTCAGGGTGAGGAACCGCGGCTCGACCTGGCTGGACGGAAGCCCCGCCGGCCGCATATACGTCGAGAAACACGAGATGAATCAGCAGGTAAGGGACATGATCGACGAGGGAAGACTGACCCTGGACCCCGAGGGAGAGAGGAGGCCCACGCTCGTGTCCGTGCGGGGAAGCGGCGGGTTCTACGCGGCCATACTGGAGGACCCCGAAGCGGATGAGAAACCGGCCCAGTCATCGCCTTTCGAGGAGGCACGCCGGGCTCAGCCATCGATGCAGCCTGTCACAAGCTACGACGAGGAACGGAAAGCGATCCAGCTCATAGAAGAGAACAGATACCACGACTTCGTCGGACTCCTCGAGGCGTACAAGCCCGAGACCGATGAAGACCCCGCCGGGTTCAACGGGAGAACCATCAACCCCATGACCACCAAGACGCCGGCCACCGAGGAAAGAGAACACGAGAGGCACAGACAAAGCAGAGATGCACGCACGGTGGTGCTACTAGACAGAGGCGTAAGCATGGCTGACCCGTGGAGCCTATGGGAGCAGTACACGAAGATCAAGGTGGCCAGGTTCCTGGCGAACGCGGTGGCGGCGTCCCACCCCAACGCAGCGGTCTACAGCTTCGGCGAATCCCCGAGAATGGAGCGCAGCCCAGACGACGTGGAGCCGCAGGCCTCGGAGACGAGGCTGGAAGGGGCGCTTAGACACGTGTACCTGCTGGAACCCGAGCGCCTCGTGATACTAACCGACTGCAAACCCGTCTGCATCGACGGCGTGGACACCGATGAGAGCTGCGAGAAGGCCGTGGCGTCTCTGGACGCGCTGGGCAGGTCAGGAGTCCAGACGCTGATACTCACGTTGGGCAGGGACGAGGAGATGGAGAGGCTCTACGGCCGGCTCATGCACACGCCTGGCATCCTAGTCTCGCCACTAAGCATCGGCGGCGACCTGGTGTGCACGATGCGTAGGCTCGCCGAGTGGATTTAACCCCCTATTTCAACAGACGGAGAACAGTCGGAAGCAGGTTAACCGAGGCCAGAACCATCGCGCTGCCCGCCTCAAGGAACGCGCTCCTGGTCTCCTCCTTCGCTGCTACGCCGCCGAAGACCCCCGCGAAAAGGAAACCATCCCCCGCGTTCTCGGCCATCAGCCAGTCAGCCATGGTGTCACCCACGTAGAGAACCCGTTTGTACGGCCTGAAAGGCTCGGATGCCCTGAGCAGGGGATAGGGATTGGGCTTCTGGAGGCTAGCCCCTGCGTCCCTCTCCGCCGACGCGACGTCCTCGTGCCACACCTGGGCGGCGGGGTGGAACCGCCCCAGGGCGTCTCCGAGCACGTGCCTAGCCGCGTCGGCGAGGCTCCCGGAGGCTACGCCGAACCTAGGCCCCCCGATGAGAGGCTCCAGCCAGTCCAGCGCCCTACCCGCGATCACCACCCTCCCGTTTTCCACATAGCCTACGTGGGACTCGTTGAACCTGGCTGGTGCCTTGAACACCTCCTGGAAAAGAGTCGCCCCTAGAAAGAACTCCTCGAACACCGTGGACACCATGCTCTCACCAACCCCACCAGGGTGGCCTAGCGCCCTCTTGACGCCCTCGAGCCCTGGAAGCAGCTGGGCGTCCACAGACGCAACACCCGTCTCGTCCAGTACCATGGAAAAATCCATGAGTTTGCCGTATAGCCCGGAGAGGTCCATCTTAGCGTCGACCCGGTTCTCCTCGATGAACCTGTATCTGCTATACAAGTCGGGGACATTTAGGGACTCTAAGGCAAGATTGTTTATACTTCCTGCTTCGGGGGACTCCGCTAGTATCCGCATCACCAGCGCATAGGCAAGAGTCCAATCGTTGTTGAACCCTCCTCTCTGCTTGTACGCCGAGTTCAACTTGGCGTCAAAAAGAGACTCCGATAGCACGGTACCCGTAAACGCCTCGACGAGGGCTCGCGTGGTCTTCGCCACGGCCTTGGGGTAAGACTCGCTGATGTCGATGAGCACGCCGTCGCAGTCGAAGACGATGACATCGATCTCCCTGATCTCGCTCAGCTTGTCGGTGCGGACGTAGGCGGTCTGGCTGCCTAGCCGGTACTCGATGTAGTTGGGTTTCGTCATGTCGCTTCACTGAGTCATGGTGATGTCGGGTACCTGACTATAACCTTATGGCGTACAATTACTTTACCTAGTTTACGCTGCAGCTCGTTAGGCGTTGTCCCATGTTGACGTGATCATCCTGCCGGTCCTCGTAGCGTCAGAGTTTGGAAAACCTTTATACGCATACACGCTGTTCAGAGGGGTGCATTAGGCAGCTCTAAGTGGAGCAAGGATGAAGAAGATGTCCGGGAGAATAGTGATCGACGGGGACGGCCTCATACTGGGCAGGCTCGCGAGCACGGTAGCCAAGAGGCTCCTCGCAGGCGAGGCCATAGACATAGTCAACGCCGAGAAGATCGTCGTATCCGGTAAACGCAACATGGTCATAGAGAAGGAGAAGGAGTTCCTCGGCGTGGGAGGGTTCGGCAAGGGCCCCGTACACTACAGGCAGCCCCACAGGATGGTTCGAAGAACCATAAGGGGGATGCTGCCCCACAGGAAGAGCCACGGCAGGGACGCCTACCGCAGACTCAGGGTCCACATAGGCGTGCCCAGGCGGCTGGAGGCCGCCGAGAGGGAGAGCATCCCGGAGATCCACTCGAGCAACCTGAGCCGCAGGTACGTCTCCGTGGGAGAGATAGCCGAGTCCATCGGATGGAAGAAGTGATACAGCATGTCAAGCAGAAGAAGGCCTGTTCTAGCCGTCGGGAAACGCAAGACGAGCAAGGCCAGGGTCGTGATCTCGGAGGGCAAAGGCAGGGTTAGGATCAACAACAAGCCGATACACCTGCACACGCCCTGGATAGCGCGGGAGAAGATCATGGAGTCGCTGAGGCTCGCAGGCGACTACGCAGACAAGGTGGACATCAAGGCTAAGACCCACGGCGGAGGCGTCATGAGCCAGGCGGAGGCGGTGAGGATGGGCATAGCCCAGGGCCTCGTCAAGTACACGAGGAGTAAACGCCTCAGGAACAGGTACATGGAGTACGACAGGACGATGCTAGCGGGAGACGCCCGCCGAAAGGAGTCCAAGAAGTTCGGCGGCCCAGGCGCGAGGCGCAGAAAGCAGAAGAGCTACAGGTAGATCCATATGGTACGATTGATCTCACCCGTCGTGGAGAGCAGGGGCAAGATCCGCGAGGGAAAAGGCTTCAGCGGCGGGGAGCTGAAGGCCGTGGAGCTGACACCGGGGAAAGCAAGGAGCCTCGGCATACCATACGACCCCCGCCGGAAGACCAGCCACGACGAGAACGTTGAGGCCCTTAAGGAGTACTTAAGGTCGGCTGAGGCGGCAGAGGTAAAGTTCAGCAAGCCGAGGCAGACCGGTAAGCCTCACGTAGGCAGGGCGTTCAGGGGAAGGACCAGCGCCGGCAAGAAGGTGCGGAACCTCAGCCGCAGAAAATAGCTTATTTTCTCACCCCTTTAAACGTTAAACATTAATATAGCGCTACACTGTATTGTAGCGATTATTTTGAGGCATCGAGTCCACGTGATAAAAGACCCCGATGTAGCGAAGCTGCTTGCAGACGAGACCAGGAGACAGATACTGAACAAGCTCAGACACGACGAACAATCGGCGACGGACCTCGCCAAGGCCCTGAACAGGAACCACAGCAGCATCGTCCACCACCTCAACCAGCTGCTTGACGCCGGGCTCATCGAGGTCGCCCGCGAGGAGAAGGTGAGGAACATGGTTCAGCCCTACTACAGGAGCGTAAGCCCCAGCTTCCACGTGGCCTACAGCCTCACCGAGGCGCTCAGCCAGGACCCCGACTACTCGGCGTGGCAGGAGGAGTACATAGACGGCATGTTGCTGGCGTTGAGCGGGTACGGCGTCTCCATCCCCGAGAACCGGAGAGACGAGGCGAGGGCCCTTCTTCAGAGGTGTTACCTCGGCCAGAAGAAGGCCTACGAGGAGAGGATCACTAAGAGGACAACCGTGCCTGAGGTCAGCAAGTATGCGGCCCGCAACACGGCTCACATACTCAGCCACATGCAGCTCATGAAGGACCAGGGGTATATGGACGCCCTACACCGCCTGTCGGAGATCATAGAAGAGTCCACGGAGGAAAAGCGGGGTTAATGTCAGGGCACGGCGACCCGTGGTCCCGGAAGGTCGAGTGGAGCACCTTCCGCAGGCTATTCGGCTACATAACGCCTTACTGGGAGGTGAAGGCGGTCCTGGTGCTTGTGGTGATTACAACCACACTCTCCGTCCTCTCACCCGCCATCATCGGCGGCATAGTCGACATGATAGGATACGTGGCTGAAGGAGAGAG
>CAYFYM010000258.1:0-35486 GCA_964347405.1 uncultured Candidatus Bathyarchaeia archaeon
TAGGGGTCCACCTCCTTTCCTTGGACTCTACTCATGAGGTTGAACTCGATGGCTATGACCATGTGGATGCAGAGGCGTTTGACGCTGCCGAAGGGGGGCACCACTTCCCGGGTGAACTCCTCATCGCTCAGGCCTCTTATTAGCTCCCTGGCTCTGTCGTCCGCCCAGAGGTGGTAGTCGGCTAGCTTATCCAGTTCCATATCAAAGATAGTTTTGGTGAGACCGTTATAAGTTGTTTAGAAAAGGGAGTTAGGTTTTACCTTTGAGCCTCTTGGCTATCTCTCGGGCCTGCTCCAGCGGCGGCTTCCTGTCTGGGTCGCCGACGGGCTTATAGACCTGACCTTCTAGGCGTTTCTTGTGCTCCTCTTTTACCTTCCTCAGAATGTCAGGAGCCGCCATGAGGTCCAGGACGCTCCCCGCCATGGTCTTGGACGCGAATATCAGCGACTTGTGCCCTATGCTGCTGCCTGCGCATGCGACGAACTGCCAGCTGTGGCCCGGCGCCCCGAGGACGTTGCAGGCGGTGCCGAACTCTATGGCCGGGGTCACCCAGGACACGTCTGCCACGTCGGTGCTGCCCGGGCTGGTCTCACCCTCGTCCCACGGGTCCAGTATGTCGGATACGAGGTTGACGTCCAAGTACTTCTCCCAGTCGGGCACCTTTCTCTTACGGAGGACGCCGATCTTGCTCTCCTTGGTGAAGGATTTAGCTATCTCGGCGGCGAACTCCAGGTCTTCACCGCTCCACTCGGGCGGCCCCACCAGCCGCATGTTGGCCGTAACCACCTCGCTTAGGCTCCGACTGGGTATGAGGTTGTAGAGACCCCCCGAGTGGTCTATCCTGAGCTCGGTCTCCGTCATGAGGGCGGCGCCCTCGGCGATCTTCTTGATCCTCTCAAAGATGGGGTCCACCTGATCCCTACGCGGGGCCCTGATGTAGTACCAGCTGCTGGCGTAGTCGGGCACAACGTTGGGCTGGCCGCCGCCGTTTTCAATAACGTAGTGAATACGGGCCTCCTGGATAACGTGCTCCCGCAGATAGTTGACGCCGATGTTCATCAACTCGATGGCGTCTAGGGCGCTGCGCCCCATCTCGGGGTTCCCCGCGGCGTGCGCCGTCTTACCGTGGTAGTGGAACCTGACGCCGTTGGTTGAGTTGCTGCTGCTGAGATCAGCTACGTTCATGTTGCTTGAGTGGTGGCTGATGCAGGCGTCCACGTCGCCGTAGAGCCGGGCAAGGACCATGAAGACCTTGCATCCGAAGTTCTCCTCCGCGGGGGTGCCGTAGAACCTGATGGTGCCCCCCAGCCCGTGCTTCTCGAGGGCGTACCTCACGGCTATGGCGGCCGCCATCGCCGAGGTTCCGTGGATGTTGTGGCCGCAGCCGTGGCCCATGCCGTCCTCCACGAGGGGCTCCTTACGGGGAACCACCTTGTTGCTTATCCCAGGCAGGGCGTCGTACTCTCCCTGGGCGGCTATGACGGGCTTCCCCTTGCCCCACTCGGCGAGTATGGCTGTGGGCATCCCCGCGACCCCCCTCTCCACCTTGAAGCCGTGGTCCTTGAGTGTGTCCGCGATTAGCTTGCTGCTCTTGTCCTCGCAGAGCCCGTACTCGGCGTAGCCCCAGATCTCGTCGCTTATCTCGATCAGCCGGTCCCGGTGGTTGTCGATCCACTTCCACGCCGTCTTCTTAACCATGTCCATCACGATGAGTTGTGTGGAGGGGCGTAAAAAATATGGTGAAAGCGGCGTCAAACAATATATAACGCCACGCTGAGGTCTACATGGTTTCTATGCCCGAGTTTGTGGAGCTTCTCAGGAAGCAGAGGGACATCGAGTTGAGCCACGCCGAGAGGCTCGCCGAGTCCATGGAGCAGCTGGAGCACCCCCTCATAGGGGCGCTGCTCGAGGCCATACTGCATGACAGCAGGAAGCATGCGGCTGTCTGCCAAGCCTTGATCGACGTAGATGGGGGGGAGGTGCCGCTGAGGCTGGACGTTGATATGGGGCCCGCCGTGAGTCTCCACCAGGATATAAAGCAGCATGTGTCCGTCGAGGCGGAGATGATCGAGCGGCTGGAGGAGATGTTGGGCCAGGCGCGGGACGACCGCGTCAAGGCGTTCCTAGGCTACCTGCTGGAAGAGGAGCGGCGACACCACTCGATGCTCAGCGGGATCAGCAACCTCATCGACAGGGACAGCGTTGTCATCGACGAGTACCTAGGCCTCTTCGAGAAATACATGATAGTGCCCCCGGGATAACTCCGACGAGGCGGCTCTTTATTAATCCATTCCTTGGCTCCTTTCACTTCAGGGTTGTTATGGACACAAGCAGCTCCCCACAGTTCACGGAGTAGAAGCACCTCATCATCCCCACCACACCGTCGCAGGGGGCCGAGACAGTCTGCCTTACCTCCCCAAATAGATCCGTGACCACGCCAAGCACGTCCCCCGTCTTCACCGACTGGTCTGGGGTCACCGCGGGCCTCCATATTCCGCCCTCTACTGCCTTTAGCCGGAAGCTGCCGGTGCTTATCACCGGCTCAACCAGCTTGGGCTCGCCTTCGATGACCCCGAAATACCTTAACACGTTCATTATGCCCTCGTAGTGGAAATCTATCTCGTCCTCCCTCACGGGGAAGGGGGTGCCGGACTCCGAGGTGATGCACGGGATGCCGAGCCTGCTCTGGGCGCACATGGTCATCCCTGTGGGAGCCACGGGGAACAGGTTGATGAACCGGGTGGGGAAGCACCTGGCCATGTCCAAGGCGGCCCTGTTGACCTCCTCGTCGTCGCCCTTGCCGGCTATGACGTAGTTGTGGATGTCCTCGTTCACGTCCCCGCCGTGGCAGTCCATCAAAGCGTCGCACCTCTTAATGACGTTCTCGTAAACCGTGTATGCTATACGCTGGCTCAGGGTCCCCTCCTTGTCGCCGGGGAACACCCTGTTGAGGTTCAGCTGGTCGAAGGGGCTGAGAAACATGGTCTTGTGCTCGAACTGGGGACCGTTGAGCACGGGTACTGCGAGGACTGTGCCCCGCATACTCTCCGGATCTAGAGCCTTGATCGTCATGATCACAGCCTCGATGCTGGCGAACTCGGTGCCGTGGGTGCCGCCTATTATCCCTATGGTCTTTCCTTTCTCGGTGCCGTTGATGATGGCGAGGGGAACTCTGTAGGTGTTGACGCTGGTGGTGCCGGCGTCAAGGAACCCCTTGGCTTTCCCGCCGGGCGCCGCCGATATGCCGCCTATAGTTACGGTGCTCATGCGTCTCGCCTCCCTTTGAGCTTCTCCCAAGCCTCCATAGCGATCTCCAGCGGCGGCTCCACCTCGGGAGGTATGGGCGACGCGTACTTGCACCCGGCGAGCCGCCCCTTGTGCTCCTCCTTGGCCTTCTCCAGCAACTCGGGCTTAGTGAAGAGGTCGAGGGCGCTGGCCGTCATGGTCTTGGCGGCGAAAACGAGTGACTTGTGGCCTATGCTCATGCCTGAGACGGCGGTGAACCTCCAGTCGTGGCCCGGGGCGCCGAGGACGTTGCAGGCTGTGCTGAACTCCATGGTGGGGCACTGCCAGCTCACGTCGCTCACGTCTGTGCTTCCGTGGCTGATCTCGCCTTCGTTCCAGGCGTCCAGTATGTCGGTCACTAGGTCTACGTCTACGTACTTCTCCCAGTCGGGCACCTTTCTCTTGCGGAGGCTGTTTATCTTGTTCTGCTTTTCGATGGTCTCGGCGATCTTGGCTGCGAAGCCTAGCTCCTCCCTTGTCCAGTCGGGGTGGCCCACCTCTCTCATGTTGGCGGTCACCAGCTCGCTGAGAGTTTTGCTGGGCATCTTGTTGTAGATGGCGGCTATGAGGTCGATCTTGAACTCGGTCTCCGTCATCAACGCGGCGCCCTCGGCTATCTTGTTGATGCGCCTGTAGATGGCGTCAACCTGGTCCCTCTCCGGGGCCCTGATGTAGTACCAGCTGCGGGCGTAGTCTGGGACCACGTTTGGCTGGCCTCCGCCCTGCTCTATCACGTAGTGGACCCTCGCGTCCTGGATGACATGCTCCCTGAGATAGTTGACACCGATGTTCATCAGCTCTATGGCGTCTAGGGCGCTGCGGCCCTGCTCGGGGCTGCCTGCGGCGTGGGCCGTCTTCCCGTAGAACTCGTACTTGACGCTGTTCACGGAGTTGCTGGACGAGAGGCCGGCGACGTTCATGCTGCTCGGGTGGTGGCTCAGGCACGCGTCGACGCCGTCGAAGCAGCCTGCTCGCACCATGTATGCCTTGCCGTCGTAGTTCTCCTCGGCTGGGCTGCCGAAGCAATTCACTGTGCCCGGCAGGTTTTCCTCCTCTAGTATGTACCGGGTGGCGATGGCGGCCATGAAGCCGCTGGTGCCGTGGACGTTGTGGCCGCAGCCGTGGCCGGGCCCGTCCTCCACAAGCCACTCCCTGTGGGGCACGGCCTTGTTGCTGATCCCTGGTAACGCGTCGTACTCGCCCATGAATCCTATTACCGGCTTCCCATCACCCCAGGAGGCCACGAAGGCGCTGGGCATCCCGGCTACGCCCCGGTCCACTTTAAACCCGTGTCCTTCGAGGGTCTCAGCGTGTAGCTCCGCGCTCCTGAACTCGACGAGGCCCAGCTCAGCGTACTCCCAGACCCTGTCGCTTACCTCGATGAACTCTTCCCTGTGATCATCGATCCACTTCCAAGCTTTCTCTTTTAACATGTTTTGTCAAGTGAAAGACGCCCCGTGAAGGGTTAAAACTAACGAATTGTTGTAGGTTTAAACGGGTTTTTCTCCTAGTCATTATCGGGGGTAACACTTAAACTACGGCGGCGAAGCAGTCACTGAGAACAAGGATGGATACCGGGATCGACCTCGTTTCGCTACTGCTGCTGAGCGCGGGGCTCGCCATGGACGCGTTCAGCGTCGCCACAGTCACCGGGTTCGGCCTAGGCAGTATAAAGATCAGCGACGCGACCCGGATGTCCATAAGCTTCGGTGTCGACCACGTCGTGATGCCTGTCCTCGGCTGGTTTCTAGGCTCCACGATAGTGGATCTCGTATCCGGCTACGACCACTGGGTAGCGTTCCTGCTACTTGTCTTCGTCGGCAGCAGGATGGTGAAGGAGGGGCTGTACGGGGACGGAGAGGTGGACCCCGACGAGATACTTGGCACCTTGAGCCTCCTGTTTTTCACCGTGGCCGTCAGCATCGACGCCCTCGCCGTGGGCCTGAGCTTCCGGCTGGAGGGCTTCCCCATACTGGTGCCCAGCCTCTTCATGGGCGCGGGGACGCTTCTTTTCACCTTCGTGGGGCTCCTCGTCGGCAACAGGACCGGCAAGGCGTTCGGTAATAGAGCCCAGATAGCTGGCGGTCTTGTCCTAATCGGTATAGGGGCCCGGATCGTGTTCACTCATCTAGTTTAGTATGGCCTCGTCTAGGCTCATCCTCATGGACTTGATCGTCTCCTCGCCGGGCCACCCGATGATTACGTGGTTCCTGCTGGTCAGGGTGGGCGAAAGGTTGAAGTGTTCTCGTAGACGTTTCTGGGTCTCCTCGCCGTGGGTGAGCCAGCAACTGCCGAGGCCCAGGGCGTGGGCCATGAGGCAGATGTGGTCGGCTGCGGCCCCGGCGTCGAAGTACAGGTTCTGGGGCACGTACTCGTCGAACCTGAGCGTCTTATACATGCTAAGCTCCTGGAGCACGACTATCATTACGCAGTTCTCGATGGGTATGTCGCTGCGCACCAGCTTCTGCTCCTCGGGGTCGCGCAGCACAAGAAACCTTGTGCAGCCGACGTTCCACCCGTGAGGGGCGTAGAGCCCCGCCTTGAGGATGCGCCTGATCACCTCGTCGGTCACGGGCTTGTCCTCGAACTGCCTTATGCTCTTCCTGCCGTATATGAGGCGCTCCACTGTCTTCGCCTCCTCCTCAGTGAAGCTCTCCCAAGGCGTGGGCTCCAGCTTCATCTTCTCCCCGTCCCTCATCCTACGTGCTAGGTTGACGTAGCGAACGCACCACTGGATGTCCGGTGGGTCGAGAGGCAGGCCGCGCTTCTTCCACAAGCCGAGCAGGTACTCGGCGACCACGCCGAAGCCCTCCGGCATCTTCCGCGTCCCGTTGAGGATGCGGTAAATCAGGACCTCCACGGTGTGGTGGGTTCGCTCATGGAGTATGGCCCTGAGGTCGTCGGGCTTCATCTCCATGAGCTGCTCCTCCGTGTAGCCGTGGACAGTCGATGGCTTAGACAACGAATCACCGGGTAGATGTAACCGTGTACGCCTAAAAGGTTGCTTCGCCTAGAGGACGATGTTTAGGATAACCGCCGTGTTGAACAAGTCTCTGTAAGGGTAACCTTCGATGAGTTCCCTGATCCACGGCTTCTCCTCCGAGACCTTAAATAATGCGGCCTCCAGCGCATCATCCGTCACAGGCTTCTCGAGGCCGCCCTCCTCGGCCAGCACCGCCAACGCGTCCGCAAAGACGAGGCTGTGGTCCAGTTTTGAGAAGGGTTTGAACCCTGTTCGGTGGTCGTGGCTCATCACGGCGTAGAGGGCTTCCTCAGGTAGCTTACCCCGAAGAATGTTGGCGGCTAGCACGCCGTGCTTCGACCGGTCCTCCGAGGTCTGGTCGTAGTCGATGTCGTGGAGGACGCCCACCGTCTCCCATAGTCCTCTGTTGCCGCCTAGGCCGCCGGCGAGCACCGCCATGATCCTCCCCACGAGGAGCATGTGAGAACGCCTGCTGCTTTTTTCTATCAGCCTCAGGGCGTCCTTCTTGGAGATCAACGCTACCATATGATAGGGAATCTAACCATTAACGTTTTTTGACGCCAAGACGTACAGCTAACCATGGAGAGCGGCTGGAACCTCTCGGTCTGCGGCTTGAACTGCGCCGTCTGTGACATTATGCTCGCGGGGAAGGGAGACAAGGAGAAGCTGAATGAGATCATTGAATGGTTCAAGGAGGAACGTGGCCTAGATGTGGGGGCCGAGGAAATAGTCTGCACAGGCTGCAGGGGAGACTTGGACGTACACTGGAGCCCAGATTGCGGTATGATGCTCTGCGCCCGGAGTAAAGGGTATGACTACTGCTTCCAGTGCAGTGAGTTCGTGTGCGAGAAACTGGACGCCTTCGCCGGCGACGGCGTGGATCACCACAGGAGGGCCGTCGAGAACATGAAAAGGATCAAGGAGATGGGGCTAGAAGCCTGGCTTGAGGAGCAGCGGGGGAAGAGCCCACCCGTTTTCTGCCCCTAGTCTTTCTCAGTGAAGAAGATCCAGTAGAGGACGCCATTGAAGGCCATAAGCGCAGCCCCGACGAAGAATGGCATCGAGAAGCTGATGGTGTCGAACATGTAACCGGCCAGCGTAGGCGCCGCCGAGCGTACCCCCATCCTGGCGAAGTTGCTGACGCCTATGGCCGTCGCCGTTTCCTCGGGGTTAACCATCCCGGACGCGAAAGTCTGCCTAATGGGCATGGTGAACATGACGACGATCCTGTTGATCACGAGTAAAGCGATGGCGACAGGGTAAGAGTTGGATAACGCGAAGGCGGTGGTGAGCGCCGCCGCGGCGATCCGTGACCCAATTATTGTGTTTATGTCGCCGAACCTTCGCACTGTGAGCGGGATGAGAGGGTAGCTGAATACGCTCAGGAACCTGCTAAGCGAGTATATTGGGCCGAGGACGTCGCTGCCCACCCCGAACTTGTAGAAGATGTAGAGGGTCATGAGGCTCTGAGCCAAACCCCAGCCGAGGCCGCTTGTTGACCGGACTAAGCTGAACCTGAGAATGACGCCCCAGTTTCTATTTTTACCACCCTTCCCCGCTTTGCCTACTTCCCTGTTACGCCGCTGCGGCTCACTCATGGGCAGCAGGAACACGAGTGACAGAGCGGTGCCCACAGCGCAGACCCACCAGAGCAGCTGATGGGCCTCCACCACGTTGAAGCCGTACACGTCTTGTAGGTAAACAGGGAGCCCCCCTAGCGCCGAGCCTATGCTCGCCGCCAGCCCGTTGGTGATTGCCATGGCGCTATAGATGCCTGGCCGCTGCGTGGTCTCTGTCTTGTCCGTGATGTACCCCGAGACCACGGGCTGACCGGCTCCCGCCCCCTCCCCCATGGCGCCTATTCCTTGACCCAGGGCGAGCATCCAGAAGTCGGTGCTCAAAGCGAAGATCACCATCCTCATGGTGGCGAATACCGTGCCGATGAGGAGGAACGGTTTCCTTCCGTACCTGTCACAGAGGTACCCGAAAGATATGTGATGGAAGGCGCTGACCAGTGTGGCGAGGCTCAGCAGCAGCCCTATCTCCACATTTGAGTAACCTAGTAGGGCGAAGTAGATGGCTCTCACCACCATGAGGAACCCCATGACTATTCGGCGAGTGAACATGCTTGAGGTGAGTAGCCTGACGTCCCTGTCGAATCCATCAGGTAAGCGGATTAGGCTGGTCACAGGGGCTACCCTAGCGTATCCTTGATGGGCTTCACAGTTGTCTCACTTCTCCCGGTGTCGATGCTTATATTGGAGTCGCTTTGACGTCTCCAACAACTATCCGACTTAGCTCCGTAATTAGAAAATGCTTTCATGGGGTCCATAATGGTTTGCGAACGATAAAAAGGGTTTTCCAAAGATGGACCACAACGATTCACCAGACAGTATCTAGCCTCAGCCCTAGGAGGCAGGCATCGCACATCATCTACGCCAAACCTCAGTTTATACAGTGAAAACATGTTTCTAAACACGACACGTTCAGGACGACCCCTTTCCCTCTATTCCAGTCCATCGTCTTAGACTGTGAGGTTTAGCAGACCCAGCAGGACCAGCGTCACACCAATAAGGAGGTTCAACCACCTACGGTTCTCCATGGACCAGAGCTTTATGTCCATCGTGCTTCGCATCAAGCCGTGAACCACAGCCGTGGTTATCACGAAAGGCGAGACGATGATCATGTTGTACAGTATTATCAAAGCGAGGCCGGTGAACATGAATACCCGTTCCGAAAGCATGTTCAAGACGATGAAGTAGGGCGCAGAGGAGCAGGGCAGCAACAGTGTGCCCGTGACCAGACCGGCCCAGTAACCGTTCCTGGGGTTTGACACGGACTCTATCTGGGCCGAGACCCTGCCTGCAAGGGAGTCTGGGAGATACTTCACGTCTCTCCCCAAGGCGTCGAGCATCCTGAGGCCCCCGAGCACGATGGCGGCAGCCGAAACCAGGTACTTGACCCCGGATATCCTGGGGAGGACGGTGAACAAGCCTAGGCCCAGCAGAAAGTAGGATGTGAAGAGCCCCGAAGAGAAGGCAAGCCCGACCTTCAAGGCGGCCTTTCGGCCTGCGTCGTAGAACACGAGGGAGAGGAGTATGACGAATACGTTGAAGCTGCAAGGGTTGATGGCGTCTACGACGGCCGCGGCGGCGACCATGGGGAGCAGCTCAAGAAAGTCAGCCCCGTCTGAGACGGCGGTAACGTAAGGCTCCGTGAAGAGCCGAGAAAGCGTCTCCCTCTCTTCAAGGTCACGGACCACAGTCTTGACCTCCATCTGGTCCTTGGACGCAGCTACGTACACGGGGACTCCGTCCCACTCCTCCTCGTACACCCTCCGCCAATCATCGACGGAGAGATCGCCGCTGGCTATGGCCGAGAGGCTCCCGTCCCTGAACACCGCTGCCAGAGGCATGTAGAGGGTTTCATCAAGCGCCTCTGTGATCCTCTGAAAACGATTCGTGTTGACCTTCTCGGCGACATCGTAATAGACCAGTTCCCCGCCCGGCATGCTGTCTTCTAGCACCCCAACTCTCTCCCCGACTCCGGAGCAGGTGGGGCACGTGACCACGTATAATACTAGATCGTCCCTCTGGGCGTAGGCGTTTTGGGGGATCAAGAGCACCAGGCATGTGAACAGAACAGCTACCCTGCTCCAGCTTCTATGCCCGAACATGTCGTCGACCCCAGACAAATGATATCATCACCTATAACGTTTAACGCCTCAGATAAACAGATGGGACATGCCGACCTTAGCCCTCTCTTCTGAGGAAATCGCCTAGATCGAAAAGGTTCCGGATGACGCGAATGCCCGCCGAGGTCTCGTAGCGCCCATAGCCTACGTAGCCGTGATCGAGGTACGGCACCTTTGCGAGTTTGAGCCGAGGCCCCTGAGAGTTTCGGTTATCTCGGCGTCGCTTGTCTTTAGTGTTCACGCGGATGGCTTGGGGGGGGGGGCTCGTCGCCGGTGAGGCGGTGCCCAAGCACACGGTAACGGTTCAAGAAGTACTGTTTTTTGGTCTCCTCCCTCGACACAACCAAGGTTCGGCTCCACGCCATATAAGGGCTCTCAGAAACCTTAAGGGGTGATGTGACGGTATATCGAGGCATGTCAAGGATTAGAGTTAGGGAGCTTGGTTTGGAGCTGGGCACGCTGCCTGCGGGGAAGCACAACGCTATCACGGACGTGGAGGGGGTCGGCGTCGGGCACTCCACGCTCATCGAGGGCGACTCCATCAGGACGGGGGTCACGGCCATAGTGCCGCACCAGGGTAACCTTTACGAGGAGAAGGTGACAGCGGCGGCTGACGTGCTCAACGGGTACGGCAAGACCGTGGGGCTCACCCAGATAGGTTTCGAGGGAAACATAGAGACGCCTGTGCTGCTAACCGAGACTCTGAACACGTGGAAGGTCGCGGACGCGTCCGTGGACTACTGGATGCACGGCTACGGGTTCAAGCCCTTCAGCGTCAACATCGTCGTGGGGGAGACCAACGGTGGCTACCTCACCGACAACTATGGCAGACACGTGGGCAGGGAGATGGTGTTCGAGGCCATAGACGGGGCACGCGGTAAGAAAGGCCTGGGCGCCGTCGAGGAGGGAAACGTCGGCGGGGGAACCCCCATGAGCGGCTACGGCTTCAAAGGCGGCATAGGAACCTCGTCCAGGCTGGTGGGCGACGCGGAAGTCGGCGTGCTGGTACAGCTGAACTGCGGCCGAAAGGAGGACCTGATGATAGCGGGGGCGCCCGTGGGAAAGGAGGTCCCCATCCCGGAGAAACCCGAGAAGGGCCCAGGGAACAGCATCATGATGATAGTGGCCACCAACGTTGCTCTGGACTCGCGGCAGCTCTGGAAGGTAGCTAAGAGGACGGCCATGGGCCTAGCCAGGACCGGGTCCTACAGTGGCAACAGCAGCGGCGACTTCACCATCGCGTTCACCACCGGGAAACTGGGGATGACGGAATACACCGATTCCTACCCGTCGCTGACTCGTCTAAGCCGGGAAGGAGTCCTGAGCCCCATATACCTGGCTACAGTCGAGGCGACTGAGGAGGCTATACTGAACGCCCTCTTCAAGGCCGAGACCATGACAGGGTTCAACGGCCACGTTAGGCACGCGCTACCCTTGGACGAGACCCGAGAAGTCCTTAAGAAATACCGGAGAATCTAGTTTCTCCATTTTCTACATGATTTCAAGCAAGACTGCCTAACCACCTGTAGTTGACCTAAGCGATTCTAGCTGATTTTTTATCCGCGGAGGACAACTAATTAACGTGATGTTGTTTGGCTGATTTGAAGCGCGTCGAGATCATGGATCTCGCCAAGATCAAGGCCGTCTCCTCTCCCCGGATCTCACCCGACGGGGGGCGGGCGGTTTTCGTCCACACGGTGATGGACTTCGAGGAGGACGAGTACATGGGCGACCTCTGGCTCGCCGACCTAGACACCGGGGAGGCGAGGCAGTTCACGTCAGGGCGCCGCAAAGACGGGAACCCCCGATGGAGCCTGGACGGCAGAAGGATGCTTTTCACCTCGAAGCCGCCCGGCGAGGGGGGCGAGGAGAGAAAGAAGGCCCAGCTCTACGTCATCGACGTGGACGGCGGCGAGGCGAGGCAGCTCACGGACCTGGAGAAGGGCGTGGAAGGCCCCAGGTGGAGCCCAGACGGCAAGAAAATTCTTTTCATCAGCGACGTGGAGCGAGTCGACAGGGGCGAAAGCGACGTCAAGGTCATCGACCGCCTCAGCTACAAGTTCAACGGCAGGGGCTTCTTCGAGAACCACCGGAAACACGTATTCACTATACCCGCGAAGGGAGGTAAGCCCAGACAGGTCACCAAGGGCGAGTACGACGCGGCGAACGCGGATTGGATGAGCGACGGCGAGAGCATCGTCTTCGTCAGCAACCTGGAGCCCGACGCCGACCAAATGCGCCGCTACTACCTCTACAAGGTTGAAGCCGAAGGAGGGGAGCCCGTCCAGCTCACCGAGACGCTGATGAGCGTAAGCGGCGTCTCGCCTCACCCAAGTGAGCCTCTAATCGCGTTCACAGGCCACGACTACAGCCACGGCAGCGGCAGCAAAAGCGACGTCTGGACCCTCAGGGAGGGCGAGAAGCCGGTGAACCTCACCTCAAGCTTCGACCAGGACCTAGGCACCAAGCTGAGCTGCGACGTCAGAGTCAGCAGCCCCGGCACCATGCCGGCCTGGAGCGGCGAACACCTCTACTTCACCAGCACCTACGAAGGCGACAGCTGCCTCTACAGGGTGCACAGAGACGGCGGCGACGTGGAGAAGGTGCTGGGAGGCACCGACCACAGCGTTGAGAGCTTCACCGTCGCGGAGGACGGCTTGGTGGCGTACACCGTTCTAGAAACCACGAGGCCCATCGAGCTGTGGAGCTGGGACGGCGAAAAGCCCAGGCAGGTGACCGACCTCAACAAAGGCTACGTCAAGAAGACGGAGCTGATGCCCCACGAGGGGTTCAAGTTCACCAGCGACGCAGGGCACACGGTACAGGGCTGGCTAATGAAGCCTCCCGGCTTCGACGACTCGAAGATGCACCCTCTGGTTCTCCACATCCACGGCGGCCCCAGGGGCGCCTACGGGAACAGCTTCTTCCACGAGTTCCAGGTCCTCGCCGCCCAGGGCTGGGCCGTCATGTATATAAACCCGTGGGGCAGCGGCGGCTACAGCGAGGAGTACCAGGCGGCGCTTCCCGGCCACTACTTCGAGCAGGACTATGACGACCTGATGAAGGCGATGGACGTGGTCATCGAGAGGAACCCCTGGGTGGACGCCGACAGGCTGGGGGTGACCGGTGGAAGCTATGGCGGAGTCATGACCAACTGGATAATCACCCACACCGAAAGGTTCGCCGCGGCTGTCACGCTGCGGAGCATAACTAACTGGGTGACGTTCTTCGGAGTCTCGGACATCGGGTGGACATTCGGTAAGACCGAGCTGGGGGGCGTCCCGTGGGAGATGGAGGACGTGTTCATGGAGAAGAGCCCCATCAGGCACGTCTCCAGCGTGAGCACCCCAACCATGATCATACACAGCGAGGAGGACTATAGGTGCCCCATGGAGCAGGCGGAGCAGCTTTTCACCGCCCTCAAGGTGCTGGGCGTGGACACAGAGTTCATAAGGTTCCCCGGTGAGAGCCACGATCTCAGCCGCGGAGGCAAACCCAAGCACCGCAGGGAACGGCTGGAGCACATGGTACGCTGGTTCAAGAAGTACCTCGACTAGCCTCTCCTCAACCTTTTCCCGCTCAGCTTGAAGATGGAGCTCATCAAGTTGCCTTTCTGGAGTAGCCTGTAAAGGATGGCTCCGCTTTCCGTGACGGTGTAAGTGTAGTTACCGCCTTCACTGTGTTCCTCGAGGAAGCCGTCCTGCACGAGGAAGTCCGTCACCCAGTGGCGGAACTGACGGGTGTTGCCGAGTATCTTGATCAAGTCCCACCTAGACGCCCCGTCGTTTTCCTTAACGTGTTTCATGATCTCGTAGGCGATCTCGACGGGGCTTCTGGGAGCAGGCATCTCACATCTGCTCTAGCTCTTTGTCTATCTCGAAGAAACGGGCGTACCTCTTCTTCAGGGTGAGCCACTTGGCCAAGAGCCTCAGCGTGTTGACGAGTATGACGCCGAAGCCTAAACCCCACAACAATACGTAGAGCGGCCCCCTCCAGTAGTTCTCCTTTATCATCAGGAGTTGTATGATGTTGAGAGTCACGCCGAGAGCCGCTGCAACGCCTATGCTTGTGACGCCCTCGGTAAGGTCCCTGGTGATCTGTCTGGCGTCACTAAGCATCTCCTCGAAGAGGGCGTCCAACTCAGCCATCTTATCTACAGCGTCTCTCTCTGACTCGGCTTCGTCCATAGGCATCCGGAGCCTAATTGGTTGTCAATGGTTAAAGCCGTTGTTCTAGAACCTAGCTGGGCTTAGCTTGCAGCGTCTTCCTCTTCCCAGGGTTCACCCGCCCCCGCATCAGGTTTTCTAGGCACGCGGGTGATTGAGCCCAGCTGACGCCTCGCGAGAAGAGGTGCGACAGTCGAGTCGTAGATCAAGGAGACGAGGACGACGGGGATGCATATGTTAGTAAACAGGCCTGGGTTGAGGAAGAAGACGCCGGTCGGGTCGTACTTGACTGGAAACTGGCTAAGCACCAGGGTGCCGGCGCCCTGGATGAAAATCAGCCTCGTGACGACCAGCTCACCGTCCTCAAAGACCTGAATCTTCCCTACCAGCGTCGCCGCGATGAACCGCACTACAATTATAACCGCAGACACAGTGAGCCCAAGCCTGAAGCTCTCTATGCTAGGCTTCATCACGAGGCCGAGGTAGAAAAAGAACAGAGCCTTGATTAGGAAGGTGATCTCATCGTGGTAGCCTCTTAGCTTCCTCCTGTCGACCCGGGCTCTCCTCTCCAGCCCAAGGCTCTTGGTCACGAAGCCGAAGTTCACCACGGTGAACCCCACGAGGAACACAGTGACGGGGCCCCCACCTCCCCCGCTCACCCACTCGCTGAAAACGTAAACCGGGAACAGTGCAGCGATGGTCATCATGTAGTTGAGAGGCCGGTCCCTGAGCCTTGAAAGGAGCTCGCCCCAGATGAGCCCGATCACAGCTCCTATGGCGATGGCCGTCAGGAACAGGAAGAGTATGTCCCTAGCAGCCGTCTTGGGCCCAGCGTCGATCAAGGTGGCCATGTCGATGAGGGTGACCACGGCTACGACCCTGACGGGGTCGCCCAGGGTGGACTCGAGTTGAAGAAGCGTAATGGAGTCCCCGACTTCTCTGAACCCGCCGCCCATCGACGACGCTAGGCTGCTCACCGAGACGCCGCTCATCCCCGACACCATGACCCCCAGCAGGAAGGCTTCGACCCAGCTGAAGGTCTCGGGCGCGACTAGCCTCAGGATGCCCCCGACTGCCGCCGTGATGGAGAGGAAGCTAGCCACGGCCAGCACAAGCGCCTTCCTCGTTTTGCCGATGAGCTCCTGAGCGTTGATGGAGATGCCTGTGCTGAAGCTGAACATGGTGACGGCGACTAGGAGCATGAGCTCGAATATGCCGCCGAACAGAGACTCGTCGAAGAAACCAAGTATGGGGCCCGTGAGCACGCCGAAGCCCAGCAGCCATACGATGTCGGGTATCCTGGTGCGGTTGTAAAAGATGCCGGCGACGTAAGCCAGTATGATGGTGAAGGAGATGAGTAGAAGAATCTGCTCAGCGTTGATCAATCAACTAACCCTCGAATAGTAGACGGTTTCAACCCGACGACTTCTGTAGGCAAGGGGAGCGGTTTCGAATAAAAATGTTTGTTGATATAGCTATCGGGGTTAACGCCCTGAACTGTTTAGCCACCATCGTTATCTCCGTAAAGACGGTTAATGTCATTAATGCGGCTTTTTCCTAAACAATTGCATCATTTAACCCCTTTTTTTAGTATATTAGCGTGAAATAGATAAAAAAAATGTTTTATATTATTGAATTACATTAAGGTAGGGGCACATAAACAGCCACATGAAGGTTTAAATACAAGGGACCTTCACGTATGCCCCGTCAGGTGACAGCAAAATGCCGATATCGATTGACACGTCGAGCAAAGGACTTGAAATGGTGCTGAAGGACTACCAAGAGGCAGCGCTCCGGTACCTCTGGCGCTTAGACGGCGGCGGCGCGAGCAGCCGCGATGTCTGGGTGCAGGTGAACGAGGATCTCAAGGGAAAGAGGACCATCAGCAGAGCTTCTATAATCAACTTCCTGAACTCCATGGTAGACGAGGGTGTGCTTAGCTACACGGAGACGACCGGGAAGGGAGGACATAGACGAATCTACTCTGCCAAGCACGACGAGGCAGGGTTCAAGGAGTACATCGCCAAAGTAGTTCTCGGAAACCTCCTGAGAGACTTCCCCGAAGAAACGAGGAAGGCTATTCAGAAAATCAAGTAAACACCCTTCAACGAATTTTTTTTCTTTTTAAATAAAAAAGGTTAGAGGTCACTGTTTTCGGAGGATCAGCCCAGCCCGGGCCCCGGTGTGCTCGCCGTCCCTAAGAGTGACTGCCCCGTTGACCACCAGGTGCTCGATTCCTTCTGGGTACAGCTTGGTGGCCTCCGCCGGCGTGTAGTCGGACCGGTCGATAACGGTCTCCGGGTCGAAGACTGTGATGTCCGCGCACATCCCGGGAATAAGCAGACCCCTATCTTTGAGCCCCAGTATAGAAGCGGGTAAGCTGGTCATCTTACGGATCGCGTCCGCCAAGCGGAGCACGCCTTTCTCCCTCGTGTATCTGCCTAAAACCCTCGGGAAGGTGCCGTAGAATCTGGGGTGTGGCGCCGGTATGTGCCTGTTCAGTATTCCCTCCGGGCTGTGTACCCTGCCGTCTGTGCCCACGGCGACCCAGGGCTGCCTCATGATGATCTCAACGTTCTCCTCCTTCTGGTTGAAGTTGACTATGCTGAAGCCGCCCTTGACCTTGCCTTCGACGACGCTCTCCACGTGGTCCCTGAGGAGGTCTATTGCGCAGTCGAGAGGCTCCAACCCCCGCTTCTCGGCTACCTCAGCGATGTTCATGCCGACCAGGCTCCCGTCGAGGGGGTAGCTGCTTATGAGAGCCGCCTCGGGGCCGCTGCGGTCCTCCATGGCCTCGGCGAGCCCTTCCTTGATCCTCTCGGTGGTTTCGGGGTCTTTCAGCCGCTTCACCAGTTCTTCGTTCCCGCCCTCGTTGGCCCACTTGGGTATCCAGGCGCCGAGGCCGGTGCCGCTTGCCGTGTATGGGTACTGGTCTGCGGTGACTTGGACGCCTTCGGCTCGGGCCTCCTCCACCAGCTCCACGAGCTTTGGGCAGAGGCCCCAGAAACGTTTGCTGAGGACCTTGAAGTGGCTGATGTTCACGGGGATCCCCGTCTCTCTCCCGATCCTGATGATCTCCTCGACGGCGCCCAGCGGGTCTCCGCGGTCCCCCTCGTCCCTGATGTGGCTTGTGTAGAAACCGCCGTACCCCGCGACCACATTGGTTAGCTCGATCACTTCCTCGGTCTCCGCGTAGCTCTGAGGGTCGTACCGGAGGCCAGTGGTGATGCCCCTGCACCCGGCGTCCATGGCCTTTGCGATCTCCTTCTTCATGGCGTCGAGCTCCGCGTCGGTGGGCGCCCTCATCTCCATGCCCATCACGTAGCGGCGTACTGTGCCGAAGCCCACGAGGGGCGCAACGTTGATGGACAAGCCTCCCTCCTCGAGGCGCGCCAGGTACTCGTCCATGGTGCTCCAGTCCACCTTGACCCCCGCCTCCTCGAGGAACGGGCTAGACATGCGTGTCTTCTCCCTCATATCCTCGTTGAGGGGCGCGGCTCCGCCGCCGCAGCTGGCGAACACCGTGGTGCTCACCCCCATATGGACCTTGCTATCCGCCCCCCGGTTCACCATGATGGTGAAGTCGCTGTGGTCGTGAAGGTCGATGAACCCCGGAGCCACGACGAGGCCCCTGGCGTCGATGACCTCCTTCGCGTCGCCCAACGCCTTACCGACCTCGACGATCCTACCCTCCTTGACGCCGACGTCGGCCTTGAACCACGGGTTCACGGCGCCGGTTAAAACCCTGCCATCCCTAACAACTAGATCATACAACACGATCTCCCTGTAACCTGATCGTCTACATGTTTTATAGCACTTCGGCGTCGTAGAGGATGTGAACTGTTTTGACGAAGCTCACGGAGCCCAAGAAGACGGCCTTCGAGTGGATAGACGACAACGCTGAGCGCCTGAGCGATTTCCACCAGCAGATCTGGAGCTACGCCGAGCCGGCCTTCAGGGAGTACAGGTCGGTGAAGGCCTTCGCCGAGTTCCACCGCGATGAGGGCTTCGAGGTGGATGTGGGCGTCGCGGGGATGCCCACTGCCTACGTGGCCACGTGGGGCGAGGGCAAGCCCGTCATCAGCACCTACACAGAGTACGACGCCGTGCCGGGGAGGTGGCAGGACCCGGTGCCCTACAGGTCCGCCGAGAACCCTTACAGGGCTGGGCACACCGACCCCCACAGCGCACTGGGCACAGGGGCCCTCGCCGGCGCCGTCGCGGTCAGGCACGCCATGGAGGCGCACGGCTTAGAGGGCACCGTCAAGGTCTATGGGACCCCCGCCGAGAAGGTGTGCGCCAAGAGCTGGTTCGCCGCCAAGGGCCTCTTCGACGGCCTCGACGCCATGGTGGGTTGGCACCCCAGGCAGGCCACTACGGTCATGTACGAGACCCAGTGGGGCAGCTACTGGAACGCGGCGTTCATATTCGAGTGCGTCGAGCCGGAGAAGTGGATAGCCCAAGCGGACGACCTGCCCAGGAACGCCCGGTGCCCCGGCGCCCTGGACGCCGTCGCGTTGATGTACACCACAACCAAATACACCAAGGAGGCTATGCTGCCACGCACAGGCCTCTGGACCATCAACGAGGCGGTGATGGCCGCCGGCCAAGCCACCGCCGACAACATGCCTCCCCTCGTCGGCATCATCCAATACGCTTTCAGGAGCCCCAGCCTAGCCCAGCAGGAGCAGATAGCCAAAGTGCTGCTCAACAACGCGGAGCACGTCGCAGAGGTCACGGGCTGCAGGCTTACAGTCAGGTGGGTGACCAAGCAGCGCACAGGCCTCTTCAACAAGGCCCTCGCGGACCTGGCGTACGAGAACCTAGAACTCGTGGGGCCTCCCAGGTTCACCGACGACGACAGGCTGAAGGCAAACGAGATACTTGAGAGCCTGGGCCACCCACCCCAAGAGAACCCTTACACCGAGGAGCTCACACCGCCCACGGAGTGGGAGCGCATGTGGCGCAGCGTCATCCCGAGCCACCAGAAGAAGTTCGGCAGCGACGACTACGTCGAGTTCATGTGGCACTGCCCCTCCGTCTGGATACAGGTCTATAGGCCCAGGCTTTCTGTGCCGGGGGAGAGGCTGCCCGGTTGGACGCACGTGGCGTTGGGCGGCATGAAGGGGCCCATCGACCGCACCATCTACACAGCAGGCAAGGCCATTGGGGGCACCATGTTGGACCTGGTCAGAGAGCCCGGGAAGCTGAAGGAATGCAGAGACGAGTGGAGGGAACGCATATCGAAGGAGCATGAGCCGCCTCAACTCGACCCGGAGTGGGATCCACCCATCGACCTTCCGTGGCCAGAGTACGTTACCACGGAGAGAGGCTACGACTGGCACATCCCCACCCCCAGGAAATAGCCCAGCAGGGAGAAGCTTAAACGCTAAACCGATAGTTTTATCCAGTATGGGTGGCCCGAGCTTCGACGAGGTTAAAGACAGCATCGAGTACCGCCTCGGCCAGGTCTACGAGCTCCTGGACGAGCTCGAGTACCAGCTGAACAGGTGCACCCCAAGGGAGTTCTACGACTACATGACGGGCGAGACCTATACGGGGGACAAGATCACGTTGCTCGACGTCATCGGGAACGAGTACCTGCTCCTCCACGAGGCGTACGAGATAAGCGAGCTCAAGAGGCTCGACGTCGAGATAGGGGTCAACACCCTCATGGAGTCCCCTAAGGAGAAGATATACGAGGCTCATCTCAACGCCATGGAGTTTGAGCTTGACTACGCGCTGCTGCTGGAGGACTACTACTGGCTGAAGCACAGGCTCGGCCACCACGAGAAGGTGGTGAACGACGACCCGTGGATGCCCGAAGGATGCAAGCCCAGGGCGTGGGAGATACTCGAGAACTATACCCAGTATCGCGGCGTCTAGCCCCGTTCTACGTTGTTGAACACCTGTTCTATTTGATGGGTATATTAACTCCCGACGTGTCTTGATGCTCGACTGAAAATGAACAAGTCACAACAACTCTACGCGGTTACCGCCATATGCCTAAGCATCATACTGGCGGGAGCCATAATAGCCTACAGGCCCGGCGTGGTTGAGCCGACAGAGACAGTAAGCGGGACACCCGATTTCAGGTACCCCGGCGGCGTCGGCACAAGCATGGGCTTCGAGGCCTTCACCTACGCGGGCGAAGACGCCCAAGCCAAGACGATAAGCCTAGCAGGCTCGGGCAGCGCCTCGGCGCAGGCCGACCAGGCGAGCATAAGCATGGGCGTCGAGGTGACGTTCGAGTCCGCCGCCGACGCCATCAGCGAGAACGCCGCCGCTATGGCTGCAGTTATCGAGGCCGTGAAGGCTCTCGGGGTCTCAGAGGACGACATCTACACCTCACAGTACAGCGTCTACCCCCAGTACGACTGGACGGAGTCCGGACGCGTCTTCAAGGGATACACCGTTACTAACATGGTGAGAGTGACGGTGAAGAACCTTGACGACGTGGGCTCCATCATCGACGCAGCTGGTGAAGCCGGCGCCAACAGGATAGACAGCATAAGCTTCGAGCTCAGCGACGCGAAGCGTGAAGAGCTGAAGATGAACGCCTACGTGGCGGCGCTGGATGACGCCCAGGCGAAGGCCGACGTGATCACCCAGAACCTCGGGCTCACCATCACCGGCGTCCAGTCGGTGACGGAGAGCAGCTATTCGCCCGCTAGGACCTACCAGGCTGTAGAAGAGGCTGACTACGCGGTGGGCTCCGCGCCGACCCCGATACTAAGCGGCGAGCTGACGGTGTCCGTAAGCGTCTATATCGTCTACCTGTTCGCGTAGCCCCAACCCACTTTTTTCCCTGTTTTTTCACTTACTCTATACATGTGCTAGGTATACATAGTACAGAGCGGCCTACGATTACCGAGATAGCTACCTGTGATTTGTTTCCTCTTTTCATAATCATTTAAAACATGCTCCGGGGACGCTATGACGCAAATCTGGTGAACGGTATGGTAAGAAGGAGAGGGATGGCCCCCATACTAGTCACTGTGGTGCTGCTCGCTTTGACTCTGAGCGTCGCCTTCGGCGAGTCACTTCTAGATGCGGCTCAGATGAAGCGGGGCAGCCTGGTTCCCATGGCCTACGCCACCGAGGATAGCCTGACCAAGGAGGTCGGAGACGTCGTCAACTTCAAGGTCAAGGTCAAGAACACCGGCAACACCGAGACGGGATACATTATCATCGTCAAGTGGAGTCTCCACGGCGAGGGAGAGTGGGAGACGGCGTGCATAGAGGACGTCTGGCTCGCGCCGGACCAGTACGAACACATGGAGTTGGGGTGCCTAGAAGTCACAGAAGAAATGGCGGGCAACTACTACGATGTCAAGTTTCTGCTGTACGAGCACGAGACGGAGCAGCTCCTCGACGAGCAGGCCCTTGAGGCGGCTTGGTACGTGGAGGAACACATAGTAGCCGGGACGTTCGTGGACGCCATTGTGTACTAATCATCCTATTTTTTCCAGTCTTGATCGGACAAGCATTAAACTCGCTGCATCCAAATATGATGCATGTACGGGATCGACTCCGTAGCACCCACGGTATGCGGCCTCATGGGTGTGCAGCCTCCCCGCGGCTCCACCGCGGAGCCCATAAACGAGATTCTCGAGGAAGTGGAAGAGACCCTGGCCGGGGAGCCTGTGGAGAAGGCTCTTCTCTACGCGCCTGACGCCATCGGAGAGTGGCTGTACCAGATGTATAGAGACGAGTTCAAGGGCGTCATTGAGGCGGCGCCCATAGAGATGCCCGTCCTATCCATGACCCCCAGCTATACCCCCGTCTGCTACGGCAGCATGTTCACGGGGCTTAAACCCGAGGGCCACGGCATTAGGAGGTACGAGAAGCCCGTGCTGGAGTGCGACACGTTGTTCGACTCCCTCTCGAGAGCGGGTAAGAAGGTGGCCATCGTGGCGGTTAAGGATAGCAGCATCGACCTCATCTTCCGCGGGCGCCCAATCGACTACTACACCGAGGGGTACGACCCGGAGGTCGAGGAGAGGGTGCTGAGGCTGCTGAAGGACGGCGGCCACGACCTCATCCTGGCGTACCATCAGGGCTACGACGACGCGATGCACGGCTCTACACCTACGAGCCCCACGGCCATAGGGGCTTTCAGGGGGCACCTGAGGGCCTTCGAGAGGCTCGCCCATTCATTCGGCGAGAGATATGGCGACAACAACAGGCTGATAGCGTTCCTCCCGGACCACGGCACTCACGTGGACCCGGACACGGGGAAGGGCAGCCACGGCACGGACAGCCCGGAGGACATGGAGGTGCGCCACTTCTGGGGCGTATACGGGGGCTAGGCTGGCGCCCCAATACTCGGCTCATCCTCATACGTAAGCAATGTGGTGAAAAGTGAAGCATCGGTGATCATCAATATCATCATGCGCCATCATGAAGAGGATAAATGCCTATTACAATATGCAGAAAAACTTGACGAATAAATAAACACATTATTAGAGGTAAATGTTATCTATATCCTACTGTCACTACATAACTGGTTTATAATGAAGAGAAAACAACTGACAGTGATTCTCCTAGGGCTGATGATAGTTCTAGCAGCCCTGGGGCCGGTTCATGGCGCCGTGAAGAGCACGTACATAAAGAAGCTACCCTACAAGTTCAACGCCAAGCCGCCGTGGGCCGGGAAACCCGACAAGTCTAAGACCTCCGTTGATATCCTGAACATACCTGACGGCGAGACCGTGATGGGTTCAGTGACGGTGATAGTGGAGGCGAAAGGCGAGTTCGAGGCCGTCGAGCTTGAAGGAGCCGCAATGACCCCCGTGGGTTACGGCGACAGGTACTACGCCACCTGGACGGCCCCGCCGACTGGGCCTGCATCCATACTCGTTGAAGCAAGAGACATAGACGGAAAGACAGTTGCATCCGACACCGTAGCAGTGACGGCGGTTAGCAGTCACCTGTGGGAGGTGTACATCGAAGTCGATTACATAGAGGGCCACTACCCAAACACTGTTGTCCTTGACTACCTGGTGAGCTATTGGTCTGGCTTCGCTATCTACGTAGATTACAAGATCGATGAGCTAATCGAGTTCGACAATATTATCACAAGCGCGGAATTCTTGGAACTGGAAGCTAGCAATAATGACGCGATATGGTTTGACGATCAAGCCCAGGACGGATACGACGCTGACGGCGACGGATACGACGGCGAGTACCTCAGCAAGGAGAAGTGGATGCTATGGGGCACATGGGATGAAAACACCAACGTGGGCGGCTACACGTACGTGATCATCGACAAGAAGGATGCTTTGGCGGGCAACTACGTCTTCATCGCGGACGCCATGATCGACGATTGGGAAGCAGAAAACAGCATGTACGCTGACAACGGGGAGGTCATCGTCACCTGTCACGAGCTGGGCCACAGCATCGGGATACTCCAGCTGAGGGGGCAGTCCGAGAAGTATGACCCGGACCGCTACAGCATAATGAGCACCATGAACGTCGAGAACGCCCTCTACATGGAGAACCACTGGTACTACAGCGGGTCGTACTGGGGCTCTAAGAACCTAGGCTATTACGTGGTTCCCTAATCGAACCTATTTTTTATGCATCCATCCACCGAAATGTTAAAAAGATATTACGTTAAGTATTTCTAACGTTAGAAATAGTTTACAAGGTGAACGATATGTTTGAAGACCCTGAGACAAGAAAGAAAAGATGGACCCTGATCGGGCTGGGCACCGTAATAGGCGCCGCCGGCGGCTTCATCATCGGGAGACTCCCCCTGGGAGCCTTCGCGGGGTACATGGCCGGCGTGGTGTACGGGCTAGCCAAGTACGGCAACCCACAGCCGGAGACCCCCGAGCAGAAGAACATCATGCGCCTCGCGTCCTGGAGCCTGAGCGCCACCGTATTACTGGGGGCCCTCATGTACAGCAGCTTCTCCGGGGACTACCTGTCAGGTGTCGGCGGAGGCATAGGGCTCGTGTTCAGCGTGGGCCTCAGCTTCGGCACCCTCTACGACGAGAGGCTGGGCAGCATATTCAACAAGGCCGCGAGGAACGCCTTCGTAGCGCTTGTGGCGGCAATGAGCGTCGTGGGCTTCATGGACGAGGCCATGTGGCTCGCTTACCCCGAGCTCATGACCTACCTGAAGCCAAACCCGTTGCTGCCTCTGCTCTGGATGAGCTACGCCGTGTTCGCCGGGAGCTGGGTCTACCACGCCTACATCAAGGGTGAGTAGACGTGGAGACCAGGATACGTGAACTTAGGGGGGAGAAGGGGTTGACCCAGAAACAGCTGGCCGACCTTGTCGACGTCACTCGTCAGACCATACTCTTTCTGGAGAAGGGAAAGTACAATCCGAGCCTACGGCTAGCCTGGAACATAGCCAGGGTGTTTGACAGGCCAATAGAGGAGGTTTTCAGCTTCGACGACGAGAAGAAAGGGAGGTGAGAGATGGAATTGGTGTACGCAGGTGGGGCGGTGGCCGCCGCCGCGATTAGCGCAAGCAGCTACCGGGTGAAGTTCAGGCGCGAGGAGTTCCTGGAGCTGGTGGACATCGCGAAGCCTAGTACAGTATACCAGCGGGGCAGGATGCACTTTTTCAGCTTCGACGGTTTCGTGATGTACACGTTCCAGTGCAGCGACGAGGACTTCCCGGCGCAGCGGGTGCTCCACGCGATAGAGTTCAGCAACTACCAGTGGCAAGAGTAGGCAAGTGAAACCTACCGCAATTTTATTTTTTTCACATACTATAGATAACCTCGATGAACGGACTGCAGATCGTGGTCACACCTTGCAGCGGGGATCATGTACCTGAGCTAACGGAGCTTTGGGCAGAGTACATGATCGATCAAGGCGGAGACGACCCTGTTATACCCCTGATCGACTTCGAGTCAAGCAAGCCTGGTTTCACTAAACTGATGGAGAACTACATGAGGAGGGAGCCTGAGGGCTTCCTCGTCGCCGTTGAAGACGGTGAGGTTGTGGGATTCGTTGTCTCGTTCAGCGATGCGTTCGGTACCAACTACGTGACCAGGGAAAAGATCGGACATATACAGGCGGTCCACACCAAGCGAGGGCACCGCAGACAAGGAGTAGCCACAAAGCTGATTGAGGCGGCTGAACGTCATCTGAGGAGCAGCGGCTGCAGGGTTGTGGTCGCCGAGACCGGGGAGCCCAACGTAGCTTCGCGAAACATGTTAGAAAAAAGGGGTTTCAGGGTCAGGGGTAAACTGATAGACTACATCAAAGAACTCTAATATCCACGGCATGGGTGAGTCAACGATATTGGATATGACGGCTCAACCGGACTGGAGGACTGTTCTGAAGGAGCTCGTGGACAACATCCAGAGCAAGGTGCTAACGATGATACCTAAACGCCACTCGATGCCGGTGAACGAGTTTAAGAGGCTCCTCGACGACGAGGCCCAGGAAGCCATAGTGGAGACCCTCACATTGAACCGGGTGTCCGCTAATCTGGTGAGCGAAGAAGGAGACCAGTTGTTCGGGGATGGGGACTATGTCATCGTCGCTGACCCAGTGGACGGCACCACCAACCTAGCCAGAGGCCTGCAGCCGGCCGTGACTAGCATAAGCGTCAGCGAGACAGGGACCCAGGGCGGTGTGTTCGCTGGCATCGTCGTCAACCTCTACACAGGCGAGACCTATTTCGCGGAGAAAGGAAAGGGCGCCATGCAGGACGGCTGGCCCCTCCAGACCGCGGCTCCCACACAGTACAGCAACGCTCTCGTGTCCATGGACGTGAGCAAGGTCCCTCGACTCGACGTCATGGCGCCCCTCATACGGGAGAGCAGGCACATCAGAGCGGAAGGCTGCAGCGCCGTGAGCCTCTGCCACGTGGCTGCGGGAGTCCTCGACGCCCACATAGACATGAGAGGCATCCTCCGCGCCACAGATGCCTCAGCCAGTCTCCTCATACTGCGTGAAGCCGGCGGAGTCTACCAGGTGGACGGAGAGACCTTCGGCGACTTCCCGTTGACGAGGGATACCCGTTTCGAGCTAGCGGCGGCCAGCAGCCAGGAGCTCATGGACGAGATTAGCCAGTTGCTGAGAATAGGATGAGGTACCCTTCTCGGCCCATAGAGGCCAGACTCGTGGACAGGCCTAACAGGTTCCTAGGGGTCGTAGAGGTGCAAGGCTCCGCGGAGATGTGCTTCATACCCAATCCGGGGCGGATGCACGAGCTGATGGCGCCTGGCACAAGGGTCTACCTGCTTGAGAAGCGGGGTGAGCACCGGAAGACCCGGTACGACATGGTGCTCGTGGACCACAGGGGCGTCTTAGTAGGCGTGGACTCCAGGCTCCCCAACACGCTGTTCGCGGAAGCCGTAGACGCCGGGCGCCTAAGAGGCTTCAGGGGCTGCTCGGTTGAGAGGTCTGAGCCGGTTTTCCAAGACTCTCGGCTCGACCTCGTGCTCTCAGACGGCGAGGGACAGGTCATGGTGGAGACCAAGTCCTGCACGCTGGTAATGGAAGGGGTAGCCCTCTTCCCCGACGCCCCCACCAAGAGGGGGGCGCGCCACATGAGGACCCTCGTGAAGGCTCTGGAAGGCGGTCGCGCCGCCGTCGTTTTCGTGATCCAGCGAGGCGACGCCCACGAGTTCAAGCCCAACGACGGCACAGACCCCGTGTTCGGGGAGGCTCTGAGGCTCGCCGCCTCCATGGGCGTGGAGACCTACGCTTACGTCTCCGATGTCTCGCTACTGGGCGTCGAGATAAAGGAAAGTGTGCCTTTACGCCTCTAATTTCACTCCATAAAGCGTAAAGAACGCGTTTAGCCTCCTATACGGCGAAAAAAGCCATAAAAAGGGGTTTCTAGCCCAGTGTCTACACACAGTTTTTAAGCACCGAGCCCATGTATTCTCGCTAAGAGGATGGTGGATGGGGAAAAAAAAGGTACTGAGCGAGAAAAGCCTCAGGAGACTGGTCCTACCCAGCGAGAACGACGTAATCGGGGTAGTTCAGAAGCTGTTGGGCTTCGACCGGGTGCTGGTCAAGTGCCAGGACGGCTACACCAGAGTGTGCAGGATACGGGGTAAGATGAAGCGCCGGACCTGGATCAGGGAAGGCGACGTGGTTCTGGTCAGCCCGTGGGACTTCCAGAGCGAAGAGCGGGGGGAGATATTCCACCGCTACACCGCCAACCAGGTAGACGAGCTCCGTCAGAAGGGCGTACTGCTCATAGAATAGGGAGCCATCTGGGAGAACACCCTTGTCCCGTGAAAGAGACTACGACGAAATCTCGGACAGGATGGAGAGAAAGTACGAGGAAGACGCCCTGTTCAAGGACAAGAACAAGGAAGAGTTCCGCGTCATCGAGGAGGTCTTCGACCGCCTTACCCTGCAGGGCGTGTACAAGCTCTTCAAGAGAGGCGTCATAGACCGTATCCACGGCGTGGTCAAGGCGGGAAAGGAGGCACGCGTGTACTACGCCGTTCATCCGGACGGCAGGGAGCTGGCGGTCAAGATATATTACACTCACACAGCCGAGTTCCGAAAGGGGATGATGGACTACATCAGGGGCGACCCCCGGTTCAAGCGTGTACGCCGGAGCCCCCGAAGCATCGTCTACACATGGAACCAGAAGGAATTCAGCAACCTGCAGCTCTGCGAGGAGGCCGGGGTCAACTCCCCCAGGCCCATCGACTTCGTCCGCAACATCCTCGTGATGACCTTCATAGGAGAGGACGGGGTCCCGGCTCCGCTGCTGAGAGAGTTCATGCCTGAGGACCCGGATGGCTTCTACGGCCTCGTTCTGGACGAGATGCAGCTCCTGTGGCAGAAGGCGGGGCTCGCCCACGGGGACCTCAGCGAGTACAACATAATGGTCCACGAGGAGAAGCCCGTGGTGTTCGACGTGAGCCAGGCCATGCTCACCATACACCCCATGGCTCCGTCGCTCGTGGAGCGGGACATAGGCAACGTTAACTACACGTTCAGGCGGCTGGGCGTCGAGACCAGGGACCCAGAGGAGCTGAAGGAGTGGATAACCGGTGGAACAGAAGACCTATATCAGGATACCTAGAGCCCGGGTGGGCGTCTTAATAGGGCCCCACGGGAGGAACAAGAAACGCATAGAGGCGGCGTTCCAGGTGAACCTCACGGTAGACAGCGAGTCGGGGAACGTCGAGATAACCCCGCAGTCCGACCAGACCGACGTCTCGGTTCTCTTCACCGTCCGCAACATCTCCCATGCCATCGGCCGCGGCTTCAGCCCCAAGCGGGCCATGATCCTCCTCAACGAGGACCAGGAGTTCCTCATCCTTGACCTGGAGGAGTACGTTGGCACAAGCAAGAACGCCTTGAACAGGGTCAAGGGCAGGATCATAGGCAGGGGGGGAAAGAGCAGGGCCCTGCTGGAGGAGCTCACTGAGTGCCTCATAAGCGTCTACGGCAGCACAGTCGCCATGATAGGCAGCTACGAGATGCTCCCCGTAGCCAAGGAGGCCGTGGAGATGCTCATAGACGGCGCTTTCCACAAGACGGTGTGGAATCACCTATATGCGTATAGACGCAAGATGAAGAAGGAGAAGGGGGAGCTCTGGTACGAGCCCCCGCGTAGGAGGGATGGAAGCTAGTGTCGCAGACGGAGTACCAGTCCATAAGCCCGGCGGACTTTTTCTACAGGAACAGGGAGATCGCGGGATTCAGCAATCCGAGCAGGGCGACGTACACCGCGGTCAGGGAGCTGCTAGAGAACAGCATGGACGCCTGCGAGGCCCAGCGCGTGCCTCCGGACGTCTACCTCAGGATAACCGAGATGGAGGACAGCCGGGACACGGAGACCAGGTTCTACAAGCTGCGGATCGAGGACAACGGGACCGGGGTCCCGGCGGACCACATCCCACAGACGTTCTGCCAGGTCTTCTACGGCAGCAAGTACACTCTCAAGCAGGCCCGGGGCACCTTCGGCCTCGGCGGCACGATGGCTGTGCTCTACGGCCAGATAACCACACACAAACCCGTTCAGGTCATCAGCAGCACCGGCGGCGAGATCCATGAATTCACCATGATGATCGACATCCAGAACAACCGTGCCAGCATACTCAAGCACACCGTAAGGCGGAACCCGTCAGGGTGGCGCGGCACAACCCTGGAGCTGCAGATGGAGGGAGACTACAGCCGCATAATGTACAGGCTCATCGAGTACCTGAAGCAGACGGCGATGGTGAACCCCTACGCCGACATCACGTACGTGGACCCGCGGGGGAGGCTGTACAAGTTCGAGAGGGGCACGGAGAAGCTACCTCCCTTGCCCGAGTCTGTGAAGCCCCACCCCCATGGCGTCGACGTGGAGACCGTCAGGAGGCTAATCGCCGCAACAAAGACCAAGAACATGAAGCAGTTCATGATGGATCACTTTCAGGGGGTCGGCCCCATCACCGCCGAGAAGTTCTTGGACCTCGCCGACATCAGCGACAAGGCAAAGCCGAAGACCCTGAGCCCGGAGGACATAGTGAAGCTTGTCCGGGCTACCCGCGAGTACTCGGGCTTCAAGCGCCCCGACGCCAGCTGCCTCAGCCCCATAGGCGAGGAGCTGCTGGAGACGGGCATCACGAAGGAGCTTAACCTTGGTGAGAACGACTACATCAAGGTGGTGACCCGGAAGCCGAGCACGTACCTGGGGTTCCCCTTCGTCGTCGAGGCCTCAGTCGCCACAGGGAGGACGGTGCGTAAGACCCTCGGCTCCGGGATAACCATATACAGGTTCGCCAACAGGATACCGCTCCTCTTCGACGAGAGCAGTGGCGTCGTCTGGAAGGCCGCGAACAAGAACATCAACTGGAAGACATACAAGGTGGAGAGCGACACCCCGCTCGTCATAGCGGTTCACGTGTGTAGCACCAAGATACCGTACAAGAGCGTCGGCAAGGAGTACATGGCCGACCAGCCCGAGGTGGAGCGGGAGGTGACCAACGCCATCAGGGAGGCGGCCCGGGGCGTGAGAAGATACTTCAACCGCCGGTATAGGATAGCCCGCGAGCGCAGGAGGCTGAACGTGTTCAGCAAGTACCTGCCAGTGATCGCCGACTTCTCTGCGAAGCTCGCTGAGAAGGATACGCCGGACATAGAGCCTTTGCTGAGAATCGTGAGCACGGATATACCTGAGGTAGAGAAGAAGCTTGAGGAGGTGCCGGAGATTGTCGAAGACGCGTCGGAGTGAAGCCGAGCGCCGCCGTGAGGCCATGGAGCAGAGCCTCACCGGCCTAGGGAACCTGATCTATGAGCAGATCACCAACCAGGAGTTCCCGTGGATACACATGCAGAGCAGGTCCACGGACAACATAATGTACGACCCGGAGGAACGGCAGTACGTGCTGGGCCCCAGGATGATACGGCGTCACAGCCGCAACATCCGCCACATGAGGCCCTTCACCCAGCTTATCTGGACGGCTTGGTTCGCCAAGGAGCTGGTGAGGCAGCGCAAGACCAGCACCCTGAGGGAGGTCTACTACTCGGCCAGGGGGCAGCGGGACATCGAGTATAAAAGCCAGCAGGAGAGCGACAACATCATCACCGACATGGAGGTGGCGCTGAACAGGGCCCGGGAGGACTTCCACATATTCCCGGAGGAGCGGTCCGCCATATTCGGAGACCTCACCATCGAGTACACGGTGCCGGGGTACGAGGGGCGGCGCACCAACCTCACCGACCACCCCGACGGTGTCATGATAGGCCCCGCCGTAACCAGCAGCGAGTTCGTGGAGATGTCGGCCGACAAGGTGCTGGTGATAGAGAAGGGTGCCATGTTCACAAGGCTGGTGGAGGAGCGTGCCCACGACAAGTTCAACGCCATACTCATACACACGGCTGGGCAGAGCCCCAGGGCCACCAGGTGCATCATTAACAGGCTAAACCACGACCACGGGCTACCCGTCTACATCTTCACTGATGGCGACCCGTGGGGCATACACATCGCCATGGTGATCATAAGCGGCAGCGCCAATGCCGCCCACCTCAGGGGGCTCACGACGCCCGACGCCGAGTGGATAGGCGTCTGGGGCACCGATATAATCGACTACAAGCTTCCCACCGAGCCCCTCAGCGAGTTCGACCACAAGCGCCTCCACGAGCTCAAGGTAGACCCCCGGTACACGGGTGGCATATGGCAGAGGGAGCTGGACGTGTTCTTGGAGTTGGAGCAGAAAGCCGAGCTGGAGGCGTTCAGCCGATACGGGCTCACCTACATCGTGGACGAGTACCTCCCCGCGAAGTTGGGAAGCTAAGCCTTTTTTTACCTGTCATGACATTCAGTCTTGATCACGTTGGAGCGTAGAATCAGCCTAAGCGTAAAGGGGCTCGCGGCAGCGCTAGCGGGCTTCCTCTTCATCGCAACCGGAGCCCTACTCTACCTGAACACGGCCAGCACCGATATCGGGGAGGTGAACCCCTGGTTGTTCAAGCCCCTCGGCGTCGTGCTGGCGCTGATAGGGTTGGTTCTCATGGCTTCAAGGGATGAGAAGGTTGACGGTTAAAGGCGTCATAATGGCGGGGGGCGTAGGCACCAGGTTCCGACCCCTAACTAACTACTTCCAGAAGTCTATGATACCCATAGGGGACCAGCAGAAACCCATACTGGAGTACATCGTCAGGCTCTACGGCTACCATGGAGTAAGGGACCTGACGCTTCTCGTTAACTACAAGCACCAGCAGATAAAGAACTACTTCAACGACGGAGAGAGGTTCAAAGTCAAGGTGAACTATGTGCACGACGCACCGGACATTGCTGGGAGCGCAGGAGCGACCCTGAACGCTTACAGGCAGGGAGCCCTGACCGAGGAAGACACCCATGTCGTCTACTACGGGGACATCATAAGCAACATCAACCTCCGCGAGATGATAGATTTCCACGAGGAAACCGGTGCACTGATCACCGTAGCTCTGGCCCCCGAATTCCAGGTGAACGTGGGGATAGCCGAGCTGGACGGCGTCTGGATAAAGGGTTTCAAGGAGAAGCCCCACCTAAAGACTGCTGTCAGCATAGGGATACTGATCCTGGACGGCTCCGTGCTGCGTATAATGGAGGAGCTCTACCGGCAAGGCGGGTTCGAGAGCTTCGACCTCATGGGCGACGTTGTCCAGTACCTCGTGGACAAGAAGGAAAAAGTCGCCGCTTACGTCACGGAGGCTTACTGGTACGACGTTGGAAGCATAGAGCGGTACGAGAGGCTGAGCAACGAACGGGTGCACGAGGAGCTGGGCTTCCTCCTGTAACGGGTGTCTCGGGGTCGGAAAACTTCTTAACCCTGATTCAAACTCAATATCGGCGTAACGATTTTGAAAGCCCTAGTCCTAGCCGGAGGCTTCGGCACGAGGCTCAGGCCCCTTAGCTGCAGCCGGCCGAAGCCGCTCTTCCCGGTTGCGAACAAGCCCATAATCGACTATACGTTGCAGAGCCTCGCCCGAGCAGGGGTGGACACCGTAATCATCTCAGTTCACTACATGGCTGATAAAATCGCTGACTACCTCGGACCAACTAAGTACGGCATGGACATCCTCATTTCGCGGGAGTTGCGGCCCCTCGGGAAAGGAGGGGGAGTAAAGAACTCGGAGGACCTACTCGAAGAGGAGGCCTTCACGGTAATCAACGGCGACATCATCACGGACATCGACTTGCGCCGACTCATCGCCTTCCATGAAAAGAAAGGCGGGCTGGCCACCATTGCTCTCCACTGGGTCGAGGACCCGAGCAGGTACGGTTCAGTGGAGCTAGACGGTGATGAAAGGATAACCAGGTTCGTGGAGAAACCAAAACCGGGTCTGGCGCCCAGCAACCTCATCAACGCCGGCGTATACGTCCTCGAACCAGAGGTGCTCGATTACATGCCCACTGGGAGAAGGTTCGACACGGAGGAGGAGGTCTTCCCGGTCCTCGCCCAGGAGAGGAAGCTGTTCGGCTTCGAGTCCCACGGCTACTGGTCGGATGTAGGAGTACCCGCGGAGTACCTCAACGCGAACGCCACGATACTAGGGAAGATGAGTAGTGGAACAGTTTACGGGAACGCCGACGTGGACCCAACGGCCACCGTTAAGAAGCCATGCGCCCTCGGCGACAACGTGCACGTAGGCGCCGACTCGGTGATAGGCCCAAACGTAAGCATCATGGACAACGTTCACGTGGGGAGAGGCGTCACCATAGAGAACAGCATAATATTCGCCGGAGCCACCGTCGAGGACGGCAGCAGCGTCAGAAACGCGATCATAGGCGAGAACGCCGTACTGGAGCAGAGTGTCAAGGTGGAGCCGGGGAGCCTTGTTGGCGACTACGCCCAGATAAAGGAAGGCGTGATCATCACGGGTGGAGTAACCGTCTGCCCGGCCAAGACCGTCAAAGAGAGCATACTTGAACCAAAGCAGGTGATGTAGTGCAGAAGCTATTCGGCAGCAACGGCGTCAGGGGCATCGTCAACAAGGAACTGACCATCGAACTGGCTTCAGGGATAGCAGCGGCGGCCGGGCACATATTGGGCAGTGAGATGGCTATAGGTAGAGACGGTCGAACCAGCAGCCCCATGATCAGGGACGCCGTCGCAGCGGCTCTACTCAGCGTCGGCTGCAACGTCCATGACATGGGCGTGCTGCCCACGCCGGCTCTACAGTACCTGATAAGGGACCTCGGCCTAGACGGCGGCATAATGGTCACGGCTAGCCACAACCCGCCCGAGTTCAACGGAGTCAAGGTTCAGGCGGGGGACGGCGCAGAGGTCTCCAAGGAGATCGAGGAACGGATAGAGGAGCTCTACCACATGGGTGAGCCGAGGCCCGTGCCCTGGGACAAGGTGGGCGTGGTGACCGTGTACGACGGCATGGAGTCCTATATGGAGGCGGTGCTCAGCCACGTGGACGTGGACGCCATAAGGGAGAAGGGGTACAGGGTCGCCTTGGACACCGGGAACGGCGTCGCGGCCCTCACGGCGCCCCAGGTGGCCAGCCGGCTGGGCTGCGGCGTGTACACGGTCAACGCGGAGATAGACGGCTCGTTCCCCGGCCGGGGCAGCGAGCCAACCCCCGAGAACCTGGGCGCCTTGAAGGAGATCATGGAGGCAACCGGCGCCCACCTGGGCGTGGGGTTCGACGGCGACGGGGACCGCAGCATAGTGATAGACGAGAACGGGGTGGCCGTCTGGGGGGACAAGACCCTCAGCCTGGTCGCCGACTGGTACATGGGCACTCACCCAGGCGCGTCGGTGGTAACGTCGGTGAGCACCTCGGATGGACTAGAGAGGGTCGTGGAGGCCCACAGCGGCAGAGTCCACTGGGTGAAGGTGGGCAGCGTGCTCATAAGCAGAGCCATGATAGAGCTGGGCGCCCCCATCGGCGGCGAGGAGAACGGCGGCATCATGTACGGGCCCCACCTGCCAGCCAGGGACGGCACCATGGCCATGGCGTTGCTGCTCCACATAATGGCGGAGCGGGGCAAGAGCCTGAGCGAGCTGATAGCCGAGCAGCCCATAGGGGCCAAGGGCAAGGACGGGATACCGTGCCCCAACGAGCTAAAAGAGGGGCTGCTGGAGAGGCTGCCCCAGGTGGCAGACGCGCCGAAAGTGAACACCATGGACGGCGTCAAGCTCAGCTGGAGCGACGGAAGCTGGGTCATGGTCCGGCCCAGCGGCACCGAGCCCTTGGCCCGCATCTACGCAGAGGCGGAGAACGAGGAGAAGCTCACGGCACTTATAGACGAGTACAAGAACAAGGCCGGAGAGTTGATCGAGAGTCTAAAGAAAAAAGGTTAGAGGGCTATGAGGTCCTCTATGAACTCGGCCAGATCCTTCACGACGCTGTCAACCAGAATCTTGCCCTTCTCCTTGGTGGCCAGAGTGGGGTCTCCGAGGCTGCCTATGCTTGTGTTCTCGTCGAACATGTAGGCGGCGGCCACCTTCCCCTTGTACCTGGGGTCTATGCTGGTGTGCTCAGGCGTCCACTTCTCTGCCCGGTCCATGAGTATCCTGTGGCCCAGGTAGAGCCCCACGCTGGTCTCCAGCTCGCAGGCGTGGCCCCCTGCCTCCTGCTCTATGACCCTGGTGCCCTCCGCGCCGAACCCGTTGGGGCTGGGGTAGACCATGACGCTGTAGACCCTCCTCCCCGTCTCGTCCTGAATCTCCTTGAGGGCCTGCCTGATGGGGTTGGTGTTGCCGCCGTGGGCGTTCATTATGACTATCTTGTTGAAGCCATGGTGGATGAGGCTCTCGCATACCTCCTTCAACACGTTGACAAGGGTCTGGAAGGTGAGGGTCACAGAGCCCTTGAAGTTCATGTGGTGGGGCGAGTAGCCGTAGCTTACAGTCGGGGCCACGAGGACTCCCGTCTTCTCCGCGACCTTTAACGAGATCTCGTGAGCAGTGTAGATCTCGGTGGT
>CAYFYM010000259.1:0-6552 GCA_964347405.1 uncultured Candidatus Bathyarchaeia archaeon
CCTCTGGCTGCCGATCTGGTACAGCGAGCCCTCGATCACCGCCTCTACTCCTCTCCCTGTTTGGGACTTGAACATGGAAGCCTCGAGCAGGGCGGCGCCCTCCCTGAGGGCTGCCTCGGTTATCGCCGACGCTATGGGGTGCTTGGAGTTGGCCTCCAACGTCGCCGCCACGCTCAACAGCGTCTCCCTTGACACGTTGTACGGCACCACGTCTGTCACCGCGAGCCTGCCCCGCGTGAGTGTGCCCGTCTTGTCGAACGCGAACACGCCTGCCTTGTCCACCTCCTCGATGTAAGTGCTGCCCTTCACGAGGACGCCGTGGCGGCTCGCGCTGGTGATGGCGGAGACCATTGCCACGGGCGTCGCAATAGTCAACGCGCAGGGGCAGCCGATTACCAGCAGCACCAGGCTGTTGTAGACCGACGGGATCAGCGGCCGGCCTAGGAACAGCGGCGGGACAGCGGCGAAGAGCGCCGCCAACACGATGATGAGGGGCGTGTAGTACCGGGCGAACCTGTTTACGATGGTCTCTGTGGGGCTCCTCCGGTCCTCGGCCTCCTGGACCATCCGGAGTATGCTAGCCAGCATGGTCTCCGACGAGACTCGTGTCGTCCGCACAGCGAGGACGCCGTCGATGTTGATGGTGCCGGCGTACACCTCGTCGTTCACCCGCTTCGACACTGGGACAGACTCGCCCGTTATGGCCGCCTGGTCTACGGTCGTCACGCCCTCCACCACCCTGCCATCGAGGGGCACCCGGTCCCCCGGCCGGACGATGAATACCTCGCCGGGGACGACCTTCCCCACGGGCAGGTCCACCTCTTCATCGCCTCGCCTGATGGTGGCGATCTCGGGCCTGAGGTCCATCAGCGCCTCGATGGCGTGCCGCGCCCTCTCGGACGCGATGACCTCGAGCCTCAGGGAAATGCTGAACAGGAAGACCACCAGCGCGCCCTCCTGGTACAGGCCGATGACGGTGGCCCCTATCGCCGCGATGGTGACGAGGAGGTTGATGCCTACGCTGCCTTTGAGAAGGCCTTTGACTCCCCTCTCGGCCAGCGGGTATCCCGTGACGGCCATAGCCGCCACCAGGAGGCTCTGGGACGCCTCAGGGTAGGCCCCGAGGGTCTCCAGCAGGATGCCAATAGCAATGGCTACGCCCGCCACGATGAGTGTGTTCCACCTGCCTTTCCCGTAGCTGTTATCGTGTGAAGGCTCTTGCCCCAACTCGCAGGTGGTGCACGCCGGCCCCGGCCCGATGTCGCATGACGCACACGCCTCGCTGACGGGTTCATCGTGGCTGCAGGAGGTGCACGCGTGTCCTTTGCTTTGGTCTGGCATCGTGTCGGCCGGCTCTCTTCTCTTCGCTGGACCGAGCCTTTATTAAGTTAATGCTACAGACTAGTTGTTTTTTATTAGAAATTATTAATAATATGCAGGATATTTATTAACCCATGACGGTTATCAGCGTTAGCCTGACGCCGGAGCTGCTGGAGAGGCTGGACGGGTTCGTGGAGAAGCTGGGTTTCTCGAGCAGGTCCGAGGCGCTGAGGCTCGCCGTGAGGGACAGCCTGAGCCAGTTCTCGCTCCAGAGCATGCAGCGGGGGCAGGTTATGTCCACGGTGACCATAATATCCGAGACGGAGAGCGCCAGCAGCCACCTGGGCATACTGGACCTCAGGAACGGGTTCGACGACATCATCTTCGGGAACATGCACCTCCACATAGAGGAGGGGCTCTGCATCGAGATATTCCTGGTGAAAGGCGGCTCGGAGACGGTGATGAACTTCGTGGCCAGGTCCAAGACCGTGAAGGGGGTGCAGGAGGTGAACTACACCCTCACCCCCCTCGGAGAGTAGCCGGGGCTACTCTTTTAACCCGTAGCCGCGCTCTATTCACCGATGTCAAGCAAACCTGCGTTCAGGGTCCTGGGGAGGAACACGCCGAGGCAGGACGGGGTGGCCAAGGTCACTGGACGTGAGATCTACGCCTCAGACGTTTCGTTCCCCAACATGCTGTACGGGCGTATCCTGAAGAGCCCCTACGCCCACGCGAAGGTCAGGTCATTGGATGTGTCGAAGGCCGAGGAGATGGGAGCTGTCACACTCAAACCGGGCGAGGTACCCGACGTCAAATACTGCCCCAGGCTTGTAAGCGTACCCTCGTCCACGTACAAGGACTGGAAGGTCCTAGCCGATAAGGGCCACTACGTCGGGGAACCTATCGCCGCCATCGCCGCGGAGTCCGAGGAGGAAGCCCAGAGGGCTCTTGAGGCCGTCGAGGTCGAATACGAGGTTCTGGGCGCGTCATTCGACGCCCTCGACGCCATGAAACCCGACGCCGAGGCGATCCACGGCCAGATCTACTTGGACAAGGACCTTCTGAACGTCGAGAACAATGTCGGCTGCGAACTGGAGATAACTGAAGGCGACCCATCTAGCCTGGAGGCCGCCGACTTCGTTGTGGAGAGGACGTACCGCACCAACCGTCGCTACCACAACCAACTTGAGCCCAAGTCCGTGGTGGTGAGGCCCGAGCCCGATGGAGGGGTGAGCATCTGGAGCACCACCCAGACGATACACAACACCCGGCTCCTCATCCACGAGATCTACGGCATACCCATGGGCAAGATACGGGTATACAAGGTGGCTCTCGGAGGGAGCTTCGGCTCAAGCATCCACGTGAACCCAGTCACCAACGTCGCCGTCGGCCTCGCCCTGAAGGCCCGGCGCCCCGTGAAGCTGAGCTACACCAGGGAGGAGGACATGAGGGACCACTGCAGCTACCAGATGATATTCAAGCTCAAGCTGGGGGCGTTCAAGGACGGCACCCTCGCGGGAGGCGAGCTGGAGGCCCACCTCGACATCGGAGCCCACCAGATACAGGCCTACCCTCTACTCGGCTGCGTGGTCGGGTGGTGGGTGAGCCTCTACAAGCTCCCGTACAAGAGGTACGTCGGCAAGGCCGTCTACACCAACAAGGTGCCCAGCTGCGCCTTCAGGGGCTACGGGAACCCCCAGATCAGCTGGGCCGTGGAGACCATTATGGACGAACTCGCCGAAGAGGTGGGCGTCGACCCCCTCGACTTCAAGCTTAAGAACTACATCGGCGAGGGAGACCTCTTCTGGGGTCAGGGACCCTCTGTCAAGTCCATCATCCAGAGCTGCGGCGTCGAGGAGATACTCACCAAGGGCGCCGAGATGGTGGACTGGTACAACCGCCCCAGGCCCCAGGAGCAGACGGGCAGATACAGAAGGGGCTGGGGCGTCGGCAGGGGCTACCACACGAGCAGCGCGGGAGCCCCTGTGCCAAGCGCCATCGTCGACTTCGGCGGCGCCATGCTCAAGATGAACGAGGACGGCACTTTCGACTACGTCTCGGCGCTGATGGACCACGGCTGTGGCACCCAGGACGCCCACGCGAAGATAATCGCCGAGGTGCTCGAGGTCCCACTGGAGAAGGTCAACATCATCAGGGGCGACACGGGCACCACCATCTACGACGTCTGCACCCACGCCTCCAGAGGGGTCTACAGCGGCGGAGGGGCCGCCCTCAAGGTCGCCGGGAAGGTGAAGGAGGGCATCAGGGAGTTCGCCGGCAGGATACTCGACGCCTACCCCCACGCCGTCAGGATACGCCTCGACGAGGAGAGCGGCGACACCTACGTCTACGCCGAGGGCATCGAGGGCAGGGAGGTGAGCTACAGGGAGATCGCCGAGACCGCCAGGCACAAGAACTGGGGCACCGTGGCGGCCCTCGAGAGCTACAGGCAGCCCAGCTGCCCGCCCCACTTCACGGGCTACTTCGTCGAGGTGGAGGTGGACACCTGGACGGGTAAGGTGAGGCTCCTCAGGGTGGTCGCCGGAGCCGACATAGGAACGGTGATAAACCCGAATCTCGCCGCCGGCCAGATCCATGGAGGCTTAGCCATGGGCTGGAGCATGACCGTGCTCGAGGACACGCCCTACGACCCAGAGAACGGGGACCTCGTGAACGGCGGCTCGGTCGCCAACTACAAGGTCCCGACGACCTGCGACCTCGTCGACCTCAAGGACATGACGGTGTTCTTCGCCGACACCTACGAGCCCACGGGGCCCTTCGGTGCCAAGGGCATCGGCGAGGGTGCCCTCAACCCAGTCGCCGGGACCATCGCCAACGCCATCCAGAACGCCTTGGGGATCAGGTTCTATCAGCTACCCATCACCCCCATCAGGATACTAAAGGCGCTGAAGGAGATGGAGGGCTAGAGGTTGTACGTCAACAAGGTAAACACACACATTCTGCCTATAGGGTTCGAGTACCACGCCCCCAAGAGCCTCGACGAGGCCGTTGAGCTCCTGGATGAGTACGGTGGGGACGCCAAGGTGCTCGCCGGCGGCACCGACCTTGTCCCCAACATGAAGCAGAGGACGGTCGAGCCCAAGCACCTAGTCAACATCAAGGGGGTACCAGGCCTCGCCTGCATCGAAGATACCCCCGAAGGGGTCCACGTCGGCGCCTTGGCGAAGCTGCGGGCCATCGAGCTATCGCCTCTTATCGAGGAGAGGCTGCCCCTCCTGAGCGAGGCCGCGAGGAGCGTGGGCTCGGTCCAGATCAGGAACATGGGGACCATCGGTGGCAACATCTGCAACGCCAGCCCCAGCGCCGACATGGCGACGCCCCTTCTGGCCGCGGACGCGAAGGTCCACGTCTACAGCAAGAGCAGGTCGAAGGAGTACCCCATCGACGAGTTCTTCCATGGGAGGGGCGAGGTGTGGCTTGAGCGTGGCGAGCTGGTCACGGGGTTCACCGTGCCCCCACTACCAGAGGGGGCGGGCTCCGCCTTCGAGAAGATAGGCTGGACGACCCTGGACGTCGCCACGGTGAACGTAGCCGCCGTCGTCACCCTGAAGGATGGGAAGATAGACCACTGCAGCATCGCCCTCGGGGCATGCAGCCCGGCGCCCATCAGGGGAATCCTAGCAGAGAATATCCTGAAAGGCAGAGAGCCGTCGGCTGAGGCGATGGATGAGGCGGCTGAGTTGATAGCTACCTGCGTCGAGCCCAGGGAGCGTTGGAGGCGTGCCCCACCCGAGTACAGACAGAGGACGTCCCAGGCGCTGGCGAGGGACGCCGTGACAAGGGCTATGGAGGCTGCGAGGAGGTAGATGCATTGGAGATAGAGATAACCGTAAACGGGCGGAGGAGGCGGTTCGACGTCGAGCCCAACAAGCTGTTGCTCAACCTCGTGAGGGACGAGCTCTACCTGACGGGAACCAAGTATGGCTGCGGCATCGGCGAGTGCGGGGCATGCACGGTCCTCCTGGACGGTGAAGCCGTGCTGGCGTGCATGGTTCTAGCCGTCGACGCCGACGGCAGGTCCGTGGAGACCGTCGAGGGCGTCGCGGACGGCGACAAGCTCGACCCGATACAGGAGGCCTACATCGAGGAGGGGGCCATCCAGTGCGGCTTCTGCACCCCGGGCTTCATCATGACGACGAAGGCCCTCCTGAAGGAGACCCCGGACCCCTCCGAGGCGGAGATAAGGGAGTACCTGAAGGGTAACTACTGCCGCTGCACGGGCTACGTCAACATAGTCAAGGCCGTGCAGTCCGCCGCCGTGAAGCTGAGAAGCTAGGTGCGACCTTTGAGGCTGACCGCCATTGTCCTCGCCGCGGGTAGGTCCAGCCGCATGGGAGCCAACAAGCTCATGCTCAGGGTCGGTGATCGCAGGGTCATCGAGCACATACTTTTCTCACTGAAACCTTACGAGACCATAGTAGTGCTGGGGCACAAGCCGGATGACGTGAAGTCCATCGTAGAGGCGTTAGGAGCGGAGATGGTTCACAACCCGGACTACGATGAGGGGATGGCCACGAGCTTCCAGGCAGGGCTAAGGGCCCTGGACCCGGACGTGGAGGCGGTCTTCATGGTGCTCAGCGACACATTTGGGATCGATCATGGACTCCTTGAGGAGATGAAGGACGAGCTAATGAACGACCCGGAGGCGCTCATAGTAAGCCCCGTCTATGAAGGCAGGAGAGGCCATCCCGTCCTTTTTAGGAAGCCCCTCTTCGACGAGTTCCTGGGACTCGGGGAGGGAGAGACCATGAGGGACGTCGTGAACCGCCACGAGAACCAGCACAGGTATGTCAAGGCGGATATCTGGTGCACGGTCGACCTGGATACGCCGGAAGACTACGAGCGAGTCAAGAGGCTCTGGAAGGACGCTAGGGGTTAACCGTGTCTAACGCTGATGAGCTCGGCGACGATGCTGACGGCGATCTCCTCGGGGGTCTCGGCACCTATCTCAAGGCCAATGGGGCCCTTGATGGCTTCGACTGTATCGGGGTCGTAGCCCTCCTCCTTGAGCTGTCTCCTATGCTCCTTCGCCTTGTTCCTGCTGCCGAGGAGGCCGATGAACGCGGGCCTCGCCTCGACGGCGTGCCTCAGACCCGCGAGCTCGAACCCGGTCTCCCCGTGGAGCATGGCCACGTAGTCGCTGGGCCTAATCTTTACCTTGGTCAACGACTCGGGGTAGGCGTCGTCGACCAGCTCGACGCCCGGGAAGTT
>CAYFYM010000260.1:0-10383 GCA_964347405.1 uncultured Candidatus Bathyarchaeia archaeon
GGAACTGGTGGGCCCCGACCATGTGGGGCTTGGAAGCGACTTCGACGGCATCGGCTCCACGCCGGAGGGCCTCGAGGACGTGAGCAAGATGCCCAACATGACCCGGGTCATGGTGAAGCGGAGCTACAGCGACGAGGACATACTGAAGATACTGGGCGGCAACCACCTGAGAGTCTTCAAACAGGTCATGGGTTGACACCCTCTACGCTTTCCTCGTCGCCACGCAGCCCCCGCAGTTGAACTCATCTCTCAGGAAGCACTCGCCGCAGTCCGCGCCGCAGGGAGGGGAATCGCTTTGGATGACCTCCCTGGGGCTCCTTGGGTACAAGACCTCCTCCACGAGGAACGTCTGGGACCTGCTCTCAGGGAAAAGCGTGGAGTAGTCCGCCCACCACCTGTACTCCTCGGGGACCATGAAGACGGTGATCATGGTGGAGCCGTTGACGCCAGCCACCAACAGGTAGGGGCAGTTCTTGATGAACATGGCCTCCCTCAACGCGTCCCCGTGGGACGCCACCTCCTTGACGACGACGGTCGCCACGTGTCCTTCGACAGCCATAGATAGATGCTGGAGACTCTATGCTTTAGAAATTGCTATAACAACATCCTTCACTGTATTAATTGATTACATGTCTGCAGGTTTCCGTGGCTCAGAGTATTGCTGGATGAACGGCGAGATAAAGCCCACCGGCGAAGCGCTGGTCTCCGCGATGGAGCCCATCTACCTAGGAATCTTCGAGGGCATAAAAGCCTACGTCGAGGGCGACGTCCTGTCTGAGGGCAAGCTGAACATCTTCGCGTGGAGGCAGCACGTAGACCGCCTATTCAGGAGCGCCCAGGTGGACGGCCTCGCCATGCCCTACTCCAAGGACGAGCTGCTAGACGCAGTGAGGGACACCCTCAAGGTCAACAAGTACAACAAGAACACGTACATCCAGCCCAGGGTCTGGCCCAAGGCCGGGAACATGGAGGAGAGCCACGTCGTGGTGCCCACGTGGGGCTTCGAGACGTTACTGGGCAGAGACAACCCCCGCTTCGGTGAGGAGCGCCGCTTCATGGTGAGCAGCTGGCGGCGGCTCAGCAGCGACGCGCTGCCACCCCAGGCCAAGAGCTGGGCCAACTACGCGAACTCGGCGCTGGCGAGGCGTGAGGCCCATCGCAACGGCTACGACAACGCCGTGTTCCTGGACAGACGAGGCTTCGTCAGCGAGTCCACTGGGGCGTGCCTCATGACGGTGAGGGACGGCAGGGTCATCACGCCGCCGGTGAGCGCTTCCATACTTGAGTCGGTGACACGGGGCTGCTTCATCGAGTTCATACCCGACCTGGGCATCCCGGTGGAGGTGCGAGACCTCACCAGAGTGGAGCTGTACGCCAGCGACGAGGCTTTCCTATGCGGCACCGGCGGCGAGTGCACACCCATAACCAGCGTAGACGACATCAGGTTCGGCGAAGAGTACCCGGGCCCCGTCACCACGAAGATAGCCGAGTACTACTCCGATATACTGGCGGGGAACATAGCCAAGTACAGGAGCTGGCTGACGCCCGTCTAACCCTTTTTTCTCTCTTTCGATTGCATGGGAAAGGATTTTATGTCTATCGCATCGTCTAATACGGTGCAGGATGGGCCGGTGGTCTAGCCTGGCAGGACACCGCGTGCACACCGCGGTAGTCGCCGGTTCAAATCCGGCCCGGCCCACCAAACAAGCAACGGCTTATCCTGAAAATAGGCAGAAAAACATCTACACAAGTTGTCTGTAGATCCACAGGTTCACCGCCCCGGCTACAAGTGCACCGTAGAACCCGGTGTCGAGCCACCACCAGTCAGAGTCCATGACCATTAAAACGAACCCCAGGGCGAATACCAGGGTGAGCCCCACCTCGAGCATCGACGTCCGGTAGCCCATCTGTAGCTGCCCCGGTGAAACGTTTTCAGGTCCCGTGTACCCCCTGTAGGAGGTGTACGCTGTGAACAATAGACACGCGGACAACGCCAGTATCCCTATCTGGGCCAGCGGGAAGGCTTTCTCGGAGCCTATCCACACGTAGCCCTCTATGACGCCGTAGAAGCTGCTTCGGTCCTGCCATGCACCGAAGTTCTCAGTAAGCATGAGGAACACGCCTATTAGGCTTACCGCGATCGAACCCGCGTAAAGGTTTCGCCCTGAAATGGCCATATGAACGGTTTGGATCGGAGTTAGATAAAGCTTGATTAAAACGCCGTTTCAGTAAATTTATTATGACCCCGACATGGCTCGGGTGGTGTATGGGGAGGCTTAACGGCTTTGTCAGGCTGATGAGGCTTGAGAGGGCTGCATCAGCTGTGGCAGGGGTGGTGATCACAGGAGTAGTCGTGAGAGACCTCGCCACGTTTCAATGGAGCTACGTGGTTGCGTGCCTGGCGGTGTTCTTCTCCGCCCTCGCCAACTTCGCGTTGAACGACTACCGTGACATCGAGATAGACAGATTGAACAACAGGCAGGACCGCCCCCTTGTAAACGGAGTCATCGCCCCCGCCGACGCCGTCAGGGTCACCATCGCGTCATCGTCGCTGGCGTACGCGCTTGCCCTATGGATGAACCCCATCCCCAGGGCCATGATAATGATAGGGCTGCCCGTCTCCCTCGCCTATAACCTGCACCTGAAGAAACACCTCGTCTTCAAGAACCTGTTCACCGGGTTGGCCAACGCCGGCGTGATACTGCTGGGCTCCCTCGTCGCCGACGCTGCCGTAGAGCCTCTCGCCGTCTACCTAGCGGCGGTTGTATTCTTCTTCAGCCTCAGCTACGAGGTCATGCTGGACATCGCGGACGTGGAGGGAGACGCTGCCTACGGCGTGGAGACCGTGGCCAGCAGGTTCGGTAGGAGGAACGCTGCGTGGATCAGCGTCCTAATAGGCCTGGGCGCCGTGATCGCAGACCCCTTCCCTTTCTTCGTCCACGTGGATAACCGTCTAGTCCAGGACTACCTGTTCCTCGTCTTGATACTTATCCCGGTGCTCAACAGGCTGAGGATCTCAGCCGCGCTGCTCAGGGATCAGTCCCCGGATAACGTCCGTGACCTGAAGAAGGGTCTCTTCAGGAACCTTCAGCTGGGAGGCCTCTGTTACCTCCTAGGCGTTCTCCTCTGAGAGGGCTAGTACGTGCTTAGAACACCCATCATTCATCGGCTTTCACGCGATCGTAAGATTCTCAATGTACCCTGAACTCCAGTTGTGGTTGTTTCGACGCGACTTTATGGTGGATGCGAGCCAGACAATCTCGTAGCCCTGGAGCACGCCTTCTATGTCCCCGCTGTCCTCCACGATCAGACCTGCACCGTCTTGCAACGTAAGCCTGTAGTTACCACCGTCCCGGGACACCTTCACGGCGTAGCGTGTACCGAAGCCTAGCTGAGACGAGCCGTGGAAGGCAAACGTGTTCACCCCGTCGTGTAGCTGCTCAAAATGGATGGTCCACCCGCCGCCTTCCTTACGTGCGTAGACCCAGGCCCTGTTTTCCCAGTCGTTACGGATCTCCCATAGCCTGATGAACCCCCGGTTTAGCTGGTCTTCGACCTCTCCACCCAGAAGGCAGACCACGAACCCGTGGAGAAAGCCGCCTGATACCTCGATCTGTTTCCCGAGGTACCTGACGGCGGTTCTATCGGCTCTATGCCATGCTACCCTGTCCCCGTCGACTCTGATGCAGCCGTCATGGTCGTTTAGACGCCAATCAGCGAAACCAGGCATGTTACCTCACATTAACGTCAAAGAGTGAAGATATAAGGCCTGGAAGCGAGGGCCCGTATCCGGGTGGGCGCTCCTGGAGTCGGCGTCGTTGATCCAAAAGGTACCGGGGTTCAAACTGGATGAAGACTGACGCGGATAAACCTAGCTGAGTCGCATAACTCGTATCGTCAAGAAAAAGGTATTATTTCGGGATGAAGAGGACCTTACCCGCCGTCTTCTCCACCCTTATAAGGTTGAAAGCCTTCTCCCACGCCTGCAAAGGTAGCCTGTGGGTTACTATGGGCCCTGCTCTAACCGCCCCGGATGACATCAGCCTAATCGCGGTCTCGTAGTCGACCCACTTACTCATGATGGAGCCCTTCAGAGTAAGCGGTTTTCCCAGTATTCTCCTGAAGTCGACTTTCACCGGCTCCCGGGGGCTGGCGATGAGGATCACCTGACCCCTCCGCTTAGCCATGTCGAGCGCCTGCGCTATGGCGGCTGCGGAGCCGGACGCCTCGAAGACCACGTCTGCACCGACGCCGCCGGTGATGCCCATTACCTTCTGCACGGCGTCCTCTTCCTCGACCGCGACGACGTTGTCCGCGCCGACCTTGGACGCGAGGGACAGCCTTACGCCCCTGTGCCCCGTCTGGGTCACAGCGCCTGCGCCCGACGCCTTAGCCACCTGCGTCGTGAGCAGCCCCATGGGGCCGGGGCCCAGCACGACGACGTGGTCACCGGCGGTGATTTCCGCTTTCCTGATGACGGCGTTGCAGATGTCGGCGCACGGCTGCACCAGGGCGGCGTCCTCGTAGCTCATCTCGTCGGGTATCCTGTGAACGATCCTCTCTGGCATGGCCACCAGCTCGGCGAAGACACCGTCATGCTTCGACCCGAGTCCTATGCGGTGGGCGCAGAGATGGTAGTCGCCGCCCAGGCAGTGTACGCAGACGCCGCAGGTGCTGTAGCTCGTCTCAGATACCACCCGATCACCCGTGACCAGGTGCTTGACCATGGGCCCGACCTCGACGACCTCGCCCGAGAACTCGTGGCCGAGGACGATGGGGGTCTGGATGCCGGTGACACCCTCGTAGTGCTTCACGTCGGACCCGCATATACCGGCGGCCTTGACCTCGATCAAAGCCTCGTCGGGGCCGACGACGGGTTCATCTAAGTCCCTTATCTCGATGTTCCCGAAGCCTGGAGAGGTTTTAACTATAGCCTTCAAAACGATTCACCCGAGCATCCATTAATTTTCCTAATTCATGTTTATCGTTTTCCATGGAAGCATCTCCGAAGCAGCGAGCGGAGACCAGAGAAACCCACTTGAATTGAAGTCTTGGAAGCATCACGTTTTCCTTCAAATATCTCGTTGACAGTGGAGTCGCTTTCCGAACAAGTTTCTGGCTCAGTATGTGAGTCTTGCCCGTAGAGACGGAACTGATCAGCAGCATCTCGCCCAGGTGTTTCCCTAGAAACAGGTTGAGTGTATGTGTAATTGCATAAAACAGAATAAGTACTCAAAGCAGGATCAAGATGGTGGGCTGTAAACATGAAACGTGTGTGTAAAAATCTAGCCTTCATAGGGCTGTTAACCTGTGTACTGGCGTATGTTCCCTGCTACATGCGTGTAGGAGGCGCAGACATCGACGAGCTAGGCTACGACAACTTCATCGCCATCACTGTTCACCCGGACGAGAGCATCGTCTTGACGCTGCGGGGAAGCCACGTCGACGCCTTCTCACCTTGGGAGCGGTCAACCCTCGAAGAACTTGGTCTGACCCTAGACGTAACAGTAGAAGAGGAGGATGTTACCAACGTAGAAAGTGAGATCGACGCCCGGTTAAACCCGTCAGACTACGCTGAACTGGCGAACCTAGACCTTGACCTGATGGGCCACAGCGGCGAAACCCAGACAAACTTGACTGCCGTAGTAGACTACCCGGGGTATCTTGGCGCCAACGCTAGCCTCGGGTTCATAGTCGTTGAACCACCCTATGGGTTCGTTTTAGATCTTATGCTCGAGGCGAAGCTCTACTACGCCTACTACCCGAGGGAGGAGCTGCAGATGATCATAGCCATGATCCCGCTGCTTGAGACGCAGCTGGCGTCCGAGATCATGGCCGCGTCCGACGGCAACATCCTGCTGGAGAAGATCGAGCTCTTGGACTACGAGGAGGCCGTGGACCACGCGTCGTTCACAGTCAGCCTAAGGATTTCAGGCGATTTGCAGGAGGGCCTAAGTTCCGCGCTGGAGGGGATGGGGGCAGAGCTCACTCCCCCGGAGGAGGCTGAAGAGGCCTCCCCGCTTTCGATGGAGTCTTTCGACTACCACGTCGCGTTCAACGGGGGCACCCTGTCGCTTGACGTCGACACGGGGGGAACCATCTCAGGGGACTTCAACGGCCAACTGAACATCTATAAAGACATGGCCTTAGAGGAGCTGCTGGAAAGCGATGAGATAGAAGACGAGGACAAGACACTCATCGCCCGCGCGCTGCCGATAGACCTGCACGTGCGGCACCTGCTACTGGAATCGAGCTCCACGTTTGGGGAGGAACACGTCACGTCCACCTTCTCCGCCGAGGGCCTAGGGTTGAGGCCCCCGTCGTTTGAGGAACTCCTGGTTTTCCTGGAGGAGCTATCGAGGAAAGGGTCTCTTGAGGACTTCAAGCTGGTGCTTAAGGGGGAGAGCAGCAACAACCAGTACGTGGTTTTCACAGTGCCTGATGAAACCGAGGAACCCATACTGGACGAGGAGGGTGTGGTCGTCTGGGACATGGATGACATCGAGGGCCTCGACGACGTGACGTACGAGGTGAAGACCAGGCAGCTCAACACGACAACCATCGTCGTCGCCTCAGCCATTGGGCTTGTCATGATAGGAGCGGCCGGTTATTTCCTGAAGAAATAGAGTCGCGGGAAGATTAAACCCCCGGCATCCAATGAGCGTGAGGCAAATAATTCAACCAGTTTTCTTGATCAGGGCCACTAAGCCCTCTGCAGGGGCGTAGAACGTCTCGACCATGTACCTGTCTCTGGGGACCTCGTCGACCATCCTTCCTACGCCCGGGAAGCCGACGTTGTGCACGTAGACCCCTGTCCCGGCGTGCATGAGAAGCGCCGAGTGTACCCAGTCGCTCTTCGCCTCCCTGTAGGACTTGCCTCCGTCGATGAAGATCACGTCCATCCTGGGCAACGTCTCGACGGCCTCGGGGAGCGTTTCCACCGTGTCGCCTTCGAATAGCGTGTACCTGCACCCCGTGTCGTCCAGCTTCCGCGCGACCCGGGCGGCGCTGTAGTGTACGAAGAGGTCGAACCCATAGTACTCTATCTCTTCCGTGGGCTTATTCTCGGCGGCGGCCCTGACCATGCTTCTCGCGTTCTCGCCGTTGTAGACGCCTATCTCCATTATCTTGCTGCACCCGTTCTCTCTGATGAAATCGTTCAGGTACCTGTGCGGACCATACCAGGGCATGATGCTTGTTCCCTCAATACGTGGTGAAGGGCAGGGGAATAACGTTTTGAACGGCGGCTCAAGGCATTCTGAGCACTGAGTAGTAACGATATTAATCTACCATTACCAGTAATGGGGTGGTGATAATCGTTGACTTTCGGTTACAATGGGAAAAGACTGGTAGTCGACTTGACCGACATGAAGACTCGAGTCGAGGAGCCGGACGAGGTCTGGTACCGCAAGCATCTGGGAGGCATGGGCTCCGTCGCCTATCATCTAGTGAAAATGGTTGACGCGGACGCCGACCCCCTTGGGCCGGACAACATCCTCGTCATGTCCACCGGGGTAATCGCCGGGGCTCCTTTCTCTGGAAGCGGGCGCAGCGCCGTCGGAGGGAAGTCTCCCTTGACAGGGGGGTTCGGTGAGGCCGAGGCGGGCGGATTCTGGAACGCGGAGCTGAAGCACGCCGGGTTCGATGAGATCGTCTTCACGGGTAAGGCCCCTGAGCCTGTGTGGCTTTGGGTGAACGACGGGGACGCCGAGCTGATGGACGGCTCATCTCTCTGGGGCCTGGAGGTCGGGGAGTGCCAGGACAGGATGAGGGAGGCGACGGGCGACCCCCAGAACAAGACCGCTCTGATCGGCGTGGCGGGGGAGAAGATGTCCCGCATAGCGTGCGTCATTAACGACCTCAACCACGTGGCCGGGAGGAGCGGGATGGGGGCGGTCATGGGCTCCAAGAACCTCAAAGGGGTGGCCGTGAGGGGCAGGAACCCCCCGAAGCTGGCGGACCCCGAGAGGGTCAGGGAGCTGGCCACGTCCCTGGTGAAGAGGGTGCCCACGGAGGCCAGGGGCCTACACGAGTACGGCACCGGCCGCGCCATGGACGCGGGCGCCAAGACGGGCAACCTCCCTACCCGTAACTTCAGGGACGGTGCTTGGCCCCATGCCGAAGAGATCGACGCCGTAGCCATCAAGGAAAAGTACAGGTTGGGCATGGGCACGTGCTACAGCTGCGCCGTTAGATGTAAGAAGGAGGTGGAGCTTGAAACGCCTTACAAGGTGGAGAGGAGGTACGGCGGCCCGGAGTACGAGACCCTGGGGGCGCTGGGCTCCGACTGCGGCGTCTCCGACCTCGCAGCCATATGCAAGGCGAACGAGCTTTGCCAGAGGTACGGCCTCGACACCATCGGGGCGGGCACCACCATAGCCTTCGCCATGGAGTGCTACGAGGAAGGCATAATAGACGACGAGGCCACGGGCGGAGTCAAGCTGGAGTTCGGCAACGCGGAGGCCATGCTGAAGGCCGTCGAGCTCATCGGTAGACGAGAAGGGATCGGCGACGTACTCGCGGAGGGCAGCAGACGCGCCTCAGAGGTCTTCGGGGAGGAGTCTCGGAAGTTCCTCGTGGAGGTCAAGGGACAGGAGGCGCCCATGCATGAGCCCAGATACAAGAGGGGCCTCGGCCTCGGGTACGCCGTGTCCCCCACCGGGGCAGACCACTGCCACAACATCCACGACTCGGGGATGAACGCCAACAACATCGCAAAGCTAAGGCCCGTCGGAGAGTACGACGACGTGCCCATAGACAGCCTGGGGCCGGACAAGGTAAGGCTGTTCAAGAGCCAGATGCAGATGAGGATACTGGCCAACTGTCTCACCATATGCCAGTTCCCACCGTGGAGGTTCTCGGAGTACAGGGACCTGGTCCAGGCGGTCACGGGGTGGGACGTCTCCATGCACGAGCTGGTGCAGGTGGCGGAGAGGACTCTGGCCCTCGCGAGGATATTCAACCTGAGGGCGGGCTTCACGAGGGAGGACGACTGGCTGCCGCCGCGGTTCTTCCAGCCCCAGACGTCTGGCGCGCTTAGCGAGACAAGCGTGAACCCCGACGAGCTCAGGAAAGCCGTGTACACGTACTACGAGATGATGGGCTGGGACGAGGACGGGGCACCCACCGAGGGGACTCTGTACAGGCTGTCCATCGGGTGGGCGTCCCAACACCTTCGGTAGGGAGCCCGCATAACCCCCCTTAAACGCTAATTCCATTCTTCAAGGCGCTACTCTGAGTATAATCGAGACGGGCCTACAGCCCATAAGCGGTGACACGTCATCGATCACTCGCTTATTGGCTCGTCCCACACGAACCTGCGTGTGGGGGCGTTGAGCCCGTACAACATGACGAAGTTCTCGGTGCCGTCGTTCACGATGCTGTGCTTGGCCGAGGGCGGGATGTAGATGGCGGTGCCTGGGGTGGCGTCAACCTCCATGTCATCAACCGTTACTTTGGCCCTGCCGCTGAGCACGTAGTAGAACTCGGCGTCCCCCACGTGGTGGTGGAGCCCCAGCACCTTCCCCGGCGGCAGCTCGCCGAGGCCCACGCAGAGTTCCTTAGATCCCGTCTCCTTCCAGAGGAGGCGCTTGTAGTTGAGCCAGTCCCTGGGGTCGTCGTTCCTCTTCCAGGGGATGTCCTCTAATCGAACCACCTTGCCCTTGGTCGACATAGCGTTCACCCGTCTTTGGTTGTCCATAGCCTGATTTAAGACTTGATGTGTGGGTGCTTCAGCCGGTCTCATCGCCGATCACGCCTCAACCGATTAATGTTGGCAGGGACGATGAGCCATAAACAGATATATCTCGACACCCTAACCTTTCAGGTAGCCATGAACCCCGACAAGTTCTACTCTAGACTCGGCGCAAGCTTCAAACCAGGGGTACTCACCACCGTGGTGCTCGCAGCCGAGGAATTCAAACGACAAGGAAAGAAGATCGTAGGCCTCACGGGAGGCATGTACGACGAGCCTAGCTTCCCATGGAAAGAAGTTAAGGAGGCCATCGACGAAGCGACCGAAGCGGACTGGCGCGTCATGCTCCAGTACGGGAGCACGGCGGGGCTCCACCCCCTGAGGGAACAGCTAGCCACGTGGATGAAGGGCCATGGCATAGAGGCAGACCCCTACAGGGAGATCATGATCACAACAGGCAGCCAGGAGGCCCTCGACCTCGTCACCCGCGTCTTCCTCGACAAAGGCGACACGATCATAGTGGGCGCCCCCACCTACCTCTCAGCCCTAGGCGCCTTCAGAACCGTAGAACCGGACATTAGGACAGCCAAGCTGGACCGGGACGGGATGGACCCCGACGACCTGGAGAAGGTCATCGATCAGGTGAAGGCCGAGGGGAAGACCGTCAAGCTCCTCTACGTGATACCCAG
>CAYFYM010000261.1:0-15416 GCA_964347405.1 uncultured Candidatus Bathyarchaeia archaeon
GAGAAAGTCGTGGAGAACAACCCGGTGCTGGACCACGCGCGGATGGTGGTGTTTCCCCACCTCGGGGAGCTGAAGGTGGAGCGTCCCAGGAAGTACGGCGGAGACGTGGAGTTCAGTAGCTTCGAGGAACTGGCCCAGTCCTACGCCGAGGGCGACCTGCATCCGCTGGACCTCAAGAACGGGGTCTCCGAGGCAATGATCAGGCTCCTGGAGCCCGTGGCGGAGTACTTCGAGAAAAAGCCTGAAAACCTTGAGAAGATGCGGCGGCTGACCGTCACACGATAGCCATCATCATCTCGGCTACGTCCACCAGCCTGCAGCAGTACCCCCACTCGTTGTCGTACCACGCCAACACCTTTGCCATGCGGCCGTTAACCCTCGTCTCCAGGGCGTCCACCACCGACGAGTAAGGGCTATGCACAAGGTCGACGGACACCAGCGGCTCCTCCGTGTAGCCCAATATCCCCTTCATAGCCCCCTCCGAAGAGGCCTTGAACGAGGCGTTTAGGTCGTCGACGGTGGCCCGCCTCTCGAGGTTGACCACCAAGTCCACCAGGGACACGTCCGGCGTCGGCACCCTGAACGCCAAGCCGTCCAGCCTACCCCTCAACTCGGGCATGACCTCCCCTATGGCCTCGGACGCCCCGGTGCTGGTGGGTATTATGCTCAACGCACCGGCTCGCGCCCTCCTCGGATCCTTGGAGCGTTTATCCAAGAGAGTCTGCGTGTTCGTGTAGGCGTGGATAGTCGACATGTACCCGGACTCTATGCCGTAGCCGTCGTGGAGCACCTTGGCCACTGTCGCCAGGCAGTTGGTGGTGCACGAGGCGTTGGAGACTATGTGGTGTCTCTCCCCGTCGTAGACGCCGTCGTTGACCCCCAGCACGATGGTGCAGTCCATGTCCTTGCCTGGCGCCGTGACGAGCACCTTCTCGGCGCCCGCCCTAAGATGCTTGACGGCCTCCTCTCTGCTCCTGTACTGGTTTGAGGCGTCGATGACGAGATCCACGCCCAGCTCTCTCCAGGGGAGCTTCTCGGCGTCGCTCTCGTAGAGCACCCTCACGGGTCTGCCTTCGATGATAATGTTCTCTTCGTCCCACTCGACGTTGAACGGCGCGCGCCCGTGGACGCTGTCGTACTTCAGGAGATGGCCCAAGGACGCCGCGTCCCCCCTGTTTACCGCCACGAAGTCAAGCGGCGACCTCTTCTCGATGGCGGCCCTGAGGGCGAGGCGCCCGGTCCTGCCGAATCCGTTGACCGCTACATTTAAGCCCAACCCTATACCTCCGATAACAGCCTCAACACACATTGATAAGTCTAATCCCATTCGGGAACAGTTTCATCTAGACGTGCCATGCGCGCTACATTGTCCCTAGAATAGAATGTTAAACAGAAATTCATGAGGTAATAAGCCTCTAAGGAAGTAATACAAACATAATTCGATAATAACTCATATATTAACGGCTTGAAGGAGGTCTTGTAACGGTTCTAGAAGAACAGCGTAGTCTAGATGTGCCAAAGCTAGGGTACTCAAGAGGCCCAAAATCGGATTAGAGTATCTGATCCATGAAATGCAAGAAAAACCCAGTGGAGTAATTTAATAACATGGTTAAAAAAGGCTCTTCTTTTCAAATAGATATTTAGACATGAAACGGATCTAAAATGTATCCGAGTACGTCTCACCGGTTTACATATCCATTTCGTATCAGATCTTCGATTGAAGGGTAGGGTAAACCCGCGAAACCGTGCAAATGGGATCCTCCTCCCAGTAGCACGGCCCCATCCGAATACATGATCGGCTTGCAGAGCTCGAATCTCTGAAGCTCTTCGACCGTATCACCTCCTATAGCCACAAAACCCATCCCCAATATGTTTTCTATCAGGCTTATGCCATTGTCGAAGTCTTCCTCGAACACGCCGTCCGGTCCAGCTCTAATCCTCCAATCGTAGAGCCCCTGGTTGATCATCCTCGCATACCGTTTCACCGTCTCTTTCCCTATGTCAAAGATCTCGTAGTCCTCGTACTCGGTTCTGGTTAAATCTTCTATTGGGACGTTGAACCTATTCGACTTGGACAGGTTGTGGCGCTGTGAGACCACGAAGTCCACTGGGTGGCCTATATCGTATTCGTCGACTATCCCCTGGTAACCCTTGATCTCCCTCTCCATGCCATCAAAGGTCTCATCGAGAAGCTTCTCGTTCAGCGGCCCAACGTCGTGGTCGCTCAACTGAGCTGTCAGGATCCCCGTTACCCCTCCGGTCAATATGTCCATCTTATCAGCTAGATTCGGTATCACCTCAAACTTCGGCTTCTTGCCCCCGATCACGATGATCTTCTTCCCATCATCGTGCATTATCTTGTGTTGCACTCTCAACTCTCTCATGGAGATGTGGCCGATGAACGTGGGCGCTACGTACCTGCCGAACATCAGGCTCGCATCGTCCCTGTGCCACAGTGGAAGACCGTCATTGATGTAAGCTGTTAGACCAATGTCCTGGAAAAACGAAATATATGGACATGATCTTGGATCGAAATCCTTCTCGAAATCCCAGATCCTCACGTTGTCCATAAGAACTGCCTCTCCCTCTTTCATGTTCCTAACGTGTTTCTCGACGTTCCAAGAATAATCCTCCCAGCTCTCCCCCTCCGTCCACTCGACGAAATGTATCCTGACCCCGGAGACATCGCTGAGGATGTGGTGATGATCCAGAAGGTTCACGAAGTCCTTGTCCTTCTTCTTACCCGGAGGGTTCTTCCTCCCCTGGTGCCCCATCAAGACCAGAGGACCAAGTTTAGAATAGGCTCTGATCAAGTAGCCGTTCTCCTCGAGCCTGAGGTTGACTACCCCATTCCTGAGCGATATCCTGCCATTCTTACCAACTGTAGAATTAATGTCGAAACGAATGGCTATGGGCCCAAGCTTCTCCTCCATCACAGAATATATGTTCTTGAAATCATAAGGCATCAAATCAGAATAATAGTTCAACTGCATCCCCTACTTTTTCATGGTCTTCTACGATAATATTTATACCTATCCTTGTTCCCATCAAATGCCTACATCAGCTGAAATATGTTAAAAGCCAGAAATGATGTAATCGTCTTAATGGCCATGCCTCTTCTGATGACGGGTTTCACATGTCTGAGCTCGTGTTCATCTAGCTCTCTGAATCTAGTCTCTATGAACCTTCGAACCCTTTAGGAACCTGTAATAGAGCCTCTCCTCTGTCTTGATTATGTTCTTCTGTTTGATGGCCACGTAATCCAAGTCCCACATACTCATCCACTTGACAAGGGCTCCATCCATGTATCCCTTGTCAATCTATACTAGGCGTGAGTGCAGACATTATACTTGGGCGGCTCGCTGGTTCTCTATGGCGTCTTCTCCTCGGCCTTGACGCAGAGGGCGATGATCTCCCTGAACACCCGCCGCACGGCCTCCGGGTCCAGTCCGCGTTCAGCTGCCAGGCCATCCACGTGGTCCAGGACCCTCTCTTCCCGGGCGCGGTCCACGACCGGTAATCCGTGCCTCCTTTTCGCCTCTCCTATCCTGAGCGCGACCATAACACGTTCACGTAGTTTATCCAGTATCTCCTCGTTGAGCCTGTCGATCTCTTCCCTCAGCGGGTCAACCTCGTCCGCATAGCTCACAGTGTCTCACCTATCACCTGTCCGACGTGGCCTCTCTGCATCATGTGGTCGAGGATTACCATGGCCGCCACGCTCTCCACGACCGGCACCGCCCTCGGCACTATGCACGGGTCGTGCCTCCCCTCAACGGTTATGGTGGTTTCCTCCAGCGATTTGAGGTCGACCGTCCGCTGGGGCTTGGATACGCTGGGGGTTGGTTTGAACGTTACCGTGAGCTCAATGGGGGCGCCGGTGGAGACGCCGCCCAGCACGCCTCCCATGTTGTTGGACGCCGTCCCGACTCTGCCCCCGACGACGGTGTATGGGTCGTTGCTCTCCGAGCCCCTCATGGACGCCAGCGCCTTGCCGGCGCCGAACTCGACGGCCTTCACGGCCGGGACGCTGAAGAGGGCCTTCGCCAGATCCCCCTCGAGTGTGTCGAAGACCGGCTGCCCCACGCCGGGAGGGACGTCGAGCACCATGCATTTCACGGCTCCGCCCAGGCTGTCCCCGTCTTCCCGCGCCTTCAGTATGTCTCTCTCCATCTCTCTGGCCGTGTCTGGGTCCGGGCACCGTACGGGGTTCGTCTCCGCGTTGCCCCTCACCTGGTCGAGCGTCACGTCGGGGGCCTTTTTTGAGCCGATCTGACAGGTGTACCCAAGGACCTCGACGCCGTGGGTGGCTGCCAGCACCTGTTTCGCGAGGGCGCCCGCCATCACGTAGCCCACGGTTATCCTGCCTGAGAAGCGTCCGCCGCCCCTGTAGTCCTGGTGGCCACCGTATCTCTTCTCCGCCGTGTAGTCTGCGTGGCCTGGCCGCGGCGTCCACCTAAGCTTCTCGTACTCGTTGGAGTCCCTGTCCAGGTTCCACGCGAGCATGCAGATGGGCGCCCCGGTGGTGACACCGTTGAAGACCCCTGAGAGGACCTCGACCTCGTCGGCCTCGCTGCGCCGGGTGGATACCTCGCTCTGCCCGGGCTTCCTACGGTCCAGCTCAGCCTGCATCTGCTTCAAGTCTAGCCTGTGGCCGGCCGGGCACCCGTCCACGACCACGCCCACGCATCTGCCGTGGCTCTCACCGAAGCATGTGACCCTGTAGAGTCTGCCGATCGTGTTACTCATCATGTTTCCTCCTGATTTTTACGCCGAGTCTTTCCAGGTGGCCCCAGAATTCTGGGTACGACTTGGTGACGCAGTCGGCGTCCTGGATCATCGTGTCTCTCTCCGCCGCCAAGGCCAGGACCCCCAGGCTCATGGCTATGCGGTGGTCTTTATATGGGTTAAGCTCTGCGCCTCTCACCGTTCCTCCGGTGATCCTGACCGAGGCATCGTTCCCGGCAACTTCGACGCCCATCCTCTTCAGCCCCTCCGTCATGGAGGCCACCCTGTCCGACTCCTTCAGCCTCAGCCTTCCCAGGCCGGTTAACACGCTCGTTCCCTGCGCTACGCTGCAGAGCGCCGAAACCATGGGGAACAGGTCGGGGTGGTCCGAGAAGTCATGGTTCACCGCCTCCAGCCGGCTCTTTCTACAGGTCACCTCGTCGCCTCTGATTGTTAAATCGGCCTCCATGCTGGACAGTACCTCCAGTATAGCGGTGTCGGCTTGGCTGCTCCCCTTGTCCAGGTTCCCCACGGTCACCTCTCCGCCGACAGCGCCGGCGGCTAAGAGATAGGACGCCGACGACCAGTCCCCCTCGACGCCCACGTCTGAGGCCCTGTATTTCCCGGTTTGCGCGGTAAAAACGTCCCTCCCGGGGGACGCAGCTGCCTCCACGCCGAATGACTCCATGGCGTCCATGGTCATCTGGACGTAGGGCCAAGACTGTAGGGGTGTGGTGACCCTTACTGTGAGGGGGCGCCTCATCTGTGGGGCTGCCAGCAGCAAAGCCGAGACGAACTGGGAGCTCACGTCCCCGGGGAGCGTCGTCTCTCCGCCGCCGATCTCTCCCTTCCCGCATACGGTTATGGGCGGGTACCCGGCGTCGCCGTGGGCTTCTACGCCCAGGCTTCTAAGGGCGTCAAGCAGGGGCCCCATGGGTCTTTTCGACAGGGAGGGGCCTGCAGTCAACTTCACACAGCCGTCAGCGAGGCCGCACACGGCTGTCATGAACCTGATGGTTGTCCCTGACTCGCCGCAGTGCACGGCCTTAACCGGTGCCGTGAGGCTGCCTCCCTCGACGATCCACTCGTCTTCAACGGTTTCCGTGTTTGCTCCCAGCAGGTTAACAGCTTTAAGCGTAGCCAGGGTGTCGTCGCATACCAGTGGGTGTCTTATCGTCGTTCTTCCCTCAGCGAGCGCGCCAAGGATCACCATCCTGTGGGTCATGCTCTTGGATGGAGGCGCCTCCACCCGGCCCTTGGCCTGAGATGGGCTAATCTCTACCTTCAAGCTGACCCTCCAGCGCCGCGGTTATCTCGGCCGCCAGCTGCGTCGGCGACGCGTCCGTGGTGTCTATTATCAGGTCCGCCGCTTCGAGGTACAGGGGCATCCTCTTCCTCAACAATGCCTCGGCCTCGGCCCGCGCGTCTTCTACGTTGAGGAGGGGCCGCTCGTCGCTGCCTCTCGTCCTTTCCACGATCTCGTCGATGGACGCCGTCAGGAGCACGAGGACGGAGCTTCTTCTCAGCGCCTCGGCGTTCTCAGGGTCTAGGATGACGCCGCCGCCGCACGCTATCACGCAGCGGTCTTTACCAGCCAGCTCCTTGGCCACGGTTTTCTCCAGCGCCCTGAAGCCTTCCTCGCCTCTTGCAGCGAATATTTCCTTGATCCTCATCCCGGCGCGGCCCTCGATCTCCTCGTCCATGTCAACGAAGCCGTACCCCAGCCTCTCAGACAGGGCCTTGCCTAGCGTGGACTTGCCGACGCCCATGAAGCCGTAGAGAGCGACGTTCAACCCGGCCCTCCTCTCAGCTGGTCTTCGACGATCCGTTGCATGAGGTCGACGGGCGGCTCGCTCCCCGTCCACATCTTGAAGGCCTCGGCCCCCTGATACACGAGCATCTTGACGCCGCTTAGCGTCCCTGCGCCCTTCATCTCCGCTTCCCTCAGAAGCCTAGTTTTCATGGGGTTGTATATCACGTCGAAGACGAAGAGGCCGCCGTTAAGCAGCCCTTCCGGGACGGGTGAATCCGAAGTGTTGGGGCTCATCCCCACCGGCGTGGTGTTGATCAGGACATCGGTGTCCTCGATTAAGACAGGCAGCTGGTCTAGGCCGCCGTGGCTTAGCTCGGCCGAGGCCGTCGGTCTCAGGTCTTCCACCAGCTTCCTCGCCCTGTCGACGCTCCTGTTCAGCACAGTCACACTGCACTCCACGCGGGATACCTGGTAGGTTATGGCCCGTGACGCGCCCCCGGCCCCCAGGATGGCTACGTTGCTACCCTCTAGATCGCCGTACTCCTCGGTGAGTGCTCTGACTCCCCCCGTGGCGTCCGTGTTGTAGCCCTTCAGCGCGTCGTCCTTGTGGACGACGGTGTTCACCGCCCCGATCGCCCGGGCCGTGTCGTCGACGTGGTCGAGGTGCCTCATGACCTCCTCCTTGTGGGGTATGGTCACGCTGGCGCCCATTACCTCGGGTTCCCTGAGCGTCTCGATGAAGGCGCCCAGCCGCCCCGGCTCCACGGGCGCCAGCCTGTACTCCGCGTCGAGCCCGAGAGCGTTAAAGGCGGCGTTGTGCATAGCCGGGCTCATGGAGTGCTCCACGGGGTAGCCGACGATGTAGCACAGCCTCACTGCTCCACCCCCATGGCCTCGTAGATTTCACGCATCTTTGTGAGCGTCAGCTGCCCCGGGGCGCTCTCCTCTCCCTCACCCGTCGATGCGTATGTGAAGGCGCCTCCCACGAGGGGAGACATGACCCTGGACGGGACGCCGTGGCGCCCCATGCCGAAGCTGACGTTCCCGGGGTTCACCGAGAGGTATGAGATGTATACCATGTTGTCGCCGTAGCACCTGGCGGTGCCCACCAGCTTGACCATGTCAGCGCCGATGGACTTGGCCCCTGCGTGCATACGGTCGAGTTCTCCCAGAGTAGGCGTGGCCTCGAAGTCGTGGTGAGACACGATGCACTTGGAGCCTAGATCGTGGACACGCGTAACGGCGTCTCCGGAATCAGGAGCCGCGAGCTCCACGTCGGCGTACTCGAACCCCGCCTCACAGGCGGCGTAAAGCTCCCCTAGTCTACTCTCTTCGTCCTCCTTCGAGCGTCCTCCCTGGTATTCCGGACGGTTAGTGGCTATCAGCGGCGTGTCCGTCGCGTCCCTGACTTGGCTCAGGTCTATGGGTTCCATGCGGTGATCGAGCCTGATCTCTATAAGGTCTGCTTGCCGGAGCCTCCCGACTCTGGCTATTATCTGCTCCGTGCCATGGCCGGTCACAGCGACACATATGAGCGGCTTCACGTGACTGCCTCCAAAGCCTCAACCAGCACGGATTCCTCCACCGTTCTCAGCGTGGGCGGGGTTCCTATCCCCGTGGGCAGCACCATCCTTATCGCGCCTCCCTCTGCCTTCTTGTCCCGCCTCATGTACTCGATCAGTTCATCCGCCTCAAGGGAGGGTAACTTGGTGGGGAGGCCAATTTCCTCCAGGACGCGATGCTGCGCCTGTGCATCCCCCGGGTCCATCAAACCCATGTTGGCGGAAAGGTGGGCGGCGTACACCATGCCTATGGACACGGCCTCGCCGTGTCTGAGCGCCGGGCTCGCAAGCCTCTCGGCGGCGTGGCCCAGCGTGTGCCCGTAGTTAAGCGCGGCCCTGACGCCTCTGGCGTCCCGCTCGTCCTTCTCCACGTACCCGGCCTTGATGGAAGCGTTTCGCCCGACGACGTGGCTCATAGACTCCGGGTCGAGCCCCAGGAGGCGCCCCGTGTTCTCCTCCACGTACCGGAACAGGGCCTCGTCGGCTATCACACCTTGCTTCACCACCTCCCCGAGCCCCGACCTGACCTCCCTGACCGGCAGGCTGCGCAGCAGGAGGGGGTCCGCGACAACCGCGACGGGCTGGTGGAAACTCCCAATCATGTTCTTCCCCTTGGCGTGGTTCACGGCGGTCTTGCCGCCTATGCTGCTGTCCACCATGGCCAGAAGCGTGGTCGGCACCTGTACCACGGCGACGCCCCTCATGTATATGGAGGCGGCGAACCCCGCTAGGTCGCCGACGGCTCCGCCGCCCAGCGCCACGACCACACCGTTCCGGTCAAGCCCCGCGTCCAGGAAACCGCCTAGGAGGGTTCCCGCGTTGTCCCAGTGCTTCGCCTCCTCACCGTCAGGCACCAAGATGGTCATGGGTTCTAGCCCCTCCAGACTCGCAGCCACAGCCTCGCCGTAGAGGGTATCGATGGGCGGGGAGGTGACCACGACGCAGCCGGTCGCTTCCGGCTTCGAAGCGGCGACGACCTCCCCGAGCCTGCCCGAGAGCCCCGCACCGACGTATATCTTGTAGCCCCGGTCACCGAGCCTCACCTCAGCGGCGGCGCACTCAGCTAGGCCCATGTTGGACGCTTCTCCCCACCACGTTAGCGACCTTCCCGAGGCTCTTCATGAGCTCAGTGAGTTCCGGGGGCCTGAGGCTCTGGGCCCCGTCGCTCAACGCCTCCTCAGGGCGCGGGTGCACCTCCACCATGACACCGTCCGCGCCGGCGGCGACGCCGGCCAGCGCCATGGGGGCCACGAGGCTTCTCACGCCTGTGCCGTGGCTGGGGTCGATGACGACGGGGAGGTGGCTCGATTGGCGTATCACTGGGACGGCTGAGACGTCCAGGGTGTTCCGGGTGACCCTGCTGAAGCCCCTGATGCCCCTCTCGCAGAGAATGACGCCCGTGTTTCCCTCGTTGAGTATGTACTCCGCGCAGCCCAGCCACTCCTCGATTGTGGCGGCCATCCCCCTCTTGAGCATTACCGGCTTCTCGGCGGCGCCCACCCCTCGTAGCAGGGGGTAGTTCTGCATGTTCCTGGCGCCTATCTGGAGCACGTCCGCGTAGCCCTCCACAAGCTCCACGTCGCCCGGCGCCAGCACCTCGGTGACTATGGGTAGGCCGGTCTCGTCCCGCGCCTCGGCCAGTATCTCCAGCCCCTCCTCTCCGAGACCCTGGAAGCTGTAGGGCAGCGTCCGGGGCTTGAACGCCCCGCCTCTGAGCATGTGGCAGCCGGCCGCCTTCACCGCTCTAGCCGTATCCATGAGCTGGCCCCGGCTCTCCACGCTGCAGGGCCCCGCTATAACTATGACGCCTTCTCCCCCCACCTTGTGGGGGCCCACCTCCACGACGGTCCTGTGTTCTGGGCTTTGCTTGGTCGCTAGCTTGATCCTGTCAGATATCTTCAACGTCGTCACTTTTTCTCTGCCTCCAATACTTGTCTCGCCGCCTCGGCCACTGCCTCCGGCGTTAATCCATACTTCTCCAGCAGCCTCTGGTAGCTCCTGCTGGACAGGCCGAACCTGTCCATGACGCCGACCCTTCTCATGGGCGTGGGACGGTTCTCCGAGAGGACCTCCGAGACCGCTCCCCCCAGCCCGCCCATCACGCTGTGCTCCTCGACCGTCACCACGGCCCCCGTCTCCATTGCGGATCGGATTACCGCCGAGCTGTCCAGCGGCTTCACGGTGTGCATGTCAAGTACCTTGGCCTCCACCCCGTCACCTCGCAGGGACTCCGCCGCCTGCAACGCGACGTGGACCATGTTGCCGGCGGCAATGACGGCCACGTCGCTGCCCTCCGAGACCGTCTCCGCTCTTCCGATAGTATGCTCTACGTCGTCGGGATAGACGGTGGGGGTCGCCCCCCGTGACAGCCTCATGTAGACAGGCCCCACATGGTCTATCATCATGCCCGTGAGGCACCCCGCCGACGCCGCGTCGGCCGGCACCAGCACGGAGAGGTTGGGTATAACCCTCATGGTGGCGATGTCGGATATGGACTGGTGGGACTCGCCGTCGGCGCTGGGCGACAGCCCGCTGTGGGTGCCCACCAGCTTGACGTTCAGGCTCTGCCTCGCGACCGTGTTCAACACCTGCTCCCACGCCCTGCCCACGATGAACGTGGCGAAAGCAGCAGCCACCGGGGTCTTACCCGAGACTGCGAGGCCCGACGCCACTCCCACCAGGTCCTGCTCGCTTATACCCACCTGGATGAACCTGTCCGGGTAAGCCTCCTTGAAGAACCCCGTCTTCGTCGACGCCGATACGTCTGCGTCCAGCACGACGAGGCTCGGGTCGGCGGCTCCCTTCTCCACCAGCGCCCTGCCGAAGTACTCGACCATCGATCTCAGCTGCAAAGCGGGCTCCCCCCCGGTTCCCCCGGCTCTAAGCGATCTATCAATAGGTGTCTCCAGACGGCTATTCGAAGCATTTTAGGTCTCTATAGGGTGATTGTCTGGTATTAAATGTGTTTGAACCAGTATTTATGGGGGTGGAGGGGGTCACCGCTCCAGTATGAACTCCCTGCTCGGCGCCGTGGGCTTTCCTATGCGCTTCTTCAGCATGTCCTCACCCACCTTGGCGCCCACCTCCATGGGGCGCTGGGTCTCAAGCATCCTGACCGCGTTCTCCAGCTTGGTGGCCGACTCGCTGTATATCCTGAACAGGGGCTTGCCCTCCTCGACCCTGTCCCCGGTCTTGGCGAACAGCTTCACGCCGGCGCCCTTGCTGCTGGGCGTGCCCGCGGCCCTCGCGATCCTGACCAGGTCTCTGTTGTTGAACCAGAGCACCCTTCCGTCACTCGGGGCGGGCACGTCGTAGGTGTGCCCGCCGGGCGCCAGGTCGTCGAGCGTCACCTCCGGGTTCCCTCCCTGGGCCCCTATGATCTCCCTCATCTTTTCCAGCGCCTTGCCTTTAGCTAGGAGGTCGTGGGCCATCTGTTTACCGTTCTCGTTGCCCACCATCTCGAGGAGTATGCCGGCGAGGTTCGTGGACTTGTCCACCATCTCGTGGGGGCCCTCGCCCATGAGGGTCTCCATGGACTCCCGGGCCTCCAGCACGGGGCCTATGTTGTAGCCTATGGGCTGGCAGCCCTCTGTGATGGCGCACTCGATGTGCATATCGAATCGGCTGCCCAGCTCTATGAAGTCGCTGGCCAGCTGCTCGGCCTCCCCTATGGTCTTGATCTTGGCGTCCACGCCCACGGGGATGTCTATGATGACGTGGGTGCTGCCCATGGCCTTCTTCTTGCTCATTATGCTGGGCAGCAGCAGCGGGTCTATGCTGAGGGGGTACTCGATCCTGATGAACAGGTCGTCGGCGGGAGCCAGGTCGATGCTGCCGCCCCAGACGATGCAGGCGCCGACGTTCTCCACTATCTCCCTGATGCTGTCGAAGCGCAGGTCCACCGGGGCCAGGGCCTCCATGCGGTCCGCGGTCCCGGCGGGGCTGGTTATCGCCCTGCTGCTGCTCTTCGGTATGGTGTACCCTGCAGCCGCGACGATGGGGGCGACTATGAGCGTCGTCTTGTCGCCTGGGACGCCTCCGATGCTGTGCTTGTCAAGTATGGGGCTGCGGCCGAAGTCGATGGTCTTGCCGCTCCACACCATGCTGCGGCTCAGCGCCTCGACCTCCTCCATGCCCACGCCGTGGACGTGCAGCGCGGTGATGAACGCGGCGAGCTCTATGTCGCTCAGGTGCCGCTCCACGGTGTCCCCCACGATCCTCTCTATCTTCCACGGCGTGAGGCGCTGCCCGTTCACCTTCTCCCTGATGTGGTCGAGGCTCTCCGGGCGCCTCGCGGGCTCGACGCTCACCAAGTCGCCTCTAGAGACGCCGAGCCTGTGGGTCACTTCCCTGTATAGGCCCAGCTCACCCGGGACGTCCTCGGTGCTTATGTTCAGTATAGAGATGACGTGGCTCTCATCGTGCTTCAGGAAGATACGGTCGCTGCTTATGACGCCTAGCTCGGCGGCGTCCTGCTGGTTCATCACCACCACCAGTGGTCCGCCTGCCTCGATCTCAAGTGGGGCTGCCTTCAGCTGCATATGGTTACTCCTCAGAACAGGGAAATATTTGTTTAGTAAAGGTAAAAACATACTGGAACACTAACGCACATAGAGAGCTTGAAATGCGTTACATCGACTTCGTTGATCTAGATTACGAGCCCGGTGACACGGATCTCGTCTGCGAGTTCCACGTCGAGCCCCGGGGCCAGCCGCTGGAGGTCATCGCGGGAGGGGTGGCGGCCGAGAGCAGTGTGGGAACCTGGACTGAGCTGTCAACAGAGAAGCCCTACACGCAGAGACACGCCGCCAAGGTCTATAGCATCGAGGGAAACGAGATCAAGGTAGCTTACCCGCTGGAGCTGTTCGAGCCCGGTAACATGCCCAACATACTCAGCAGCGTCGCGGGAAACGTCTTCGGGCTGGAGGACATAGAGAACCTGAGGCTCAACGACGTCCACTTCCCCAAGATGCTTGTGGGGAGCTTCAGCGGGCCACGGTACGGCATCCAAGGCGTCAGGGAGATAACCGGCATAAGGGACAGGCCGCTCGTGGGCACCATAATCAAGCCCAAGCTGGGCCTCGTCACGGCGGACCACGCCAGGGTGGCCTACGAGGCGTGGAGCGGCGGCTGCGACGTGGTGAAGGACGACGAGAACCTGAGCAGCCAGTCGTTCAACCCCTTCGAGGACCGCGTCGTGGAGACCCTCGAGGCCAGGGACAGGGCCGAGTCCGAGACAGGCGAGAAGAAGGTGTACCTCGTCAACGTCACGGCCGAGGCCGATGAGATGAAGCGCAGAGCCCAGTACGTGGAGGACCACGGCGGCAGGTACATGATGATAGACATACTAACCACCGGGTGGAGCAGCCTCCAGGCCATGAGGGACGCCGGGTTCAACCTCGTGATACACGCCCACAGGGCAGGCCACGCCGCCTACACCAGGAGCCACGTCCACGGCGTCAACATGGTGGTCCTGGCGAGGGTGGCCAGGCTGCTAGGGGTAGACCAGCTCCACGTGGGAACAGCCGTGGGAAAGATGGCGGAGAAAGAGGAAGAGGTGAAGGCCAACATAGCGGCGTGCAAAGAGCCCATGCACGGCGTACGCCCAGTGCTGCCCGTGGCGTCGGGCGGCCTCCACCCGGGGACGGTGCCGAAGATCGTGGAGATATTCGGCGTCGACACCGTCATCCAGGCAGGCGGGGGGATACATGGGCACCCCGACGGGACCGTGAAAGGGGCCACGGCCATGAGGCAGGCCGTCGACGCGGCCACCCGCGGCATAAAGCTGGAGGACTACGCCAAGGACCACGCGGAGCTATCCAGGGCCCTCACCAAGTGGCCCGCCGCCTAGAAACTACTCCAGTATCCAAGGGTAGTGCCTGTGCACGGCCTCAAGGATGCTGTGGGGGCTGATTATCCCCTCCTCCGTTATAATGCCGTGGATGTAGTCCCTACGGGTCACGTCGAAGGCTGGGTTCCTCATCTTGAGGCCCTCCGGCGGCTCGTCCCATATCTCGTCGACGCCCCTCTCCTCGATGGCCTCGAACTCGCCGTGGATGGTCACCGGGTCGAACTTGAGCAGGGTGCTCAACACGTAGAAGGGTATCCTGGCCTCGTGGGCCGCGAGAGCCACCTGGCTTGTACCTATCTTGTTTATCACGTTGCCCTCGCTGGTGACGGCGTCGCTGCCCACCAACACGAAGTCGATCTCCTTCATGAAGTGCCTCGCCGCGCTGTCTACTATCATGGTCGTGTCTACGCCCGCCTCGACCAGCTCATGCGCGGTGATCCTGCCCTGGTACTTGGGACGCGTCTCCGTCTGTATCACGCGGAACCTCTTGCCGGACTCGTGGGCTCTGAGGAGGGTCTCCGTGACGGCGCTGCTGTGACAGTGCGTGAAGACGGTGTCGCCGTCCCTGACCCTCTTGGAGCCTATCTCCACGATGTTCTTCCTGGCCTTATCGTAGAACTCAAGGACCTCGCCTGACGCGTTCTCCACCTGTTCGCTGAACGTCTTGAAGGACGACCGTTTATCAGACAGTTTCTTCTGGAGGTATCTCAAGCCGTTCCTCATCATCGGCTCGGTCTCCCTGGTCTCTATCAGCTTCTTCACGCCATCAGCGAGGACCCGCTGGGCGGTGGTCTGGCTGTCAGAGGCGAGGAGATCGTCCCTGAGGGCCTCCACCGCCTTCACCGCTATGCTGGTGGCACCCTGTATCTCAAGCATCTTGATTCCTCGGGCAGTCTCCTCTATCCTCTTCAAAACCGTTCACCTGATAGATTATGTACTTTGTTTTTAAGGCTTGGCTGTAGTTAACAGCTACTATTTTTTTGGTTGACCGGTGTATTATTGGGGGACACCAAGGAGCAGAAGGGTTTTTTAGTAACCTTTATAAGTAGCCGCGCAATATTTAAACCAACAGTATGGGTAAAATACCCATATGTTTCTTTGGTGATATCGAAAGAAATGGATGAAAGAATGAACATGGAAGACGTTACCAGCTGCCCGGTATGCGGGGGCACCAGGATAATCAGTGATGAGACCACCGGTGAGACGGTTTGCAGCGAATGCGGGATGGTCCTCACCGAGACGGTGATGGACACCGGCCCAGAGTACAGGGCGTTCAACCTGCGGGAGGCGAACGACCGGAGGAGAACAGGCTCAGGGTACAGCTACACCATATACGACAAGGGCCTCAGCACGATAATAAAAGGCGACAGAGACGCCAAGGGCAACAGGCTCGACAAAGAGACCCGTAGGCGTATGAGGAGGCTGCAGAGGCAGGACAACCACAGCACTGATAACGAGACCCACACCCGTAACCTGAGCATCGCCATGGCTGAGCTAGACAGGATAAGCTCGGAGCTGCACC
>CAYFYM010000262.1:0-2651 GCA_964347405.1 uncultured Candidatus Bathyarchaeia archaeon
AGCCGCCTGATTAGCTTGTCCTGGGTCTCCACGGACATGTCGGGGTAGCCTTTCTCGTCGTGGGTCAAGCCGGTGGAGTAGAATCTGTATCCTTCACCGAAGACGGCCATGGGTGGGACCAGCGACTCGTCCGCCCTGTAAGGTAGGTAATTGGAGGGAGATGTTGTAGGCTTCTTTCTCTCCACGGTAGTCAACTCATCCTCTCCCGGTATCCTCAGCCTCTCGTAGAGGTGGCCGATGTTTGCGTCGCTGAGCAGGAAAACCGGCGTCCTGTATGTCTCGGAGAGGTTGAACGCCTCGACCGTCAAGTCGTACATCTCCTGCACAGACTGGGGGGCGAGTGCTATTATCTCGACGTCCCCGTGCATGCCCCAGCGGCACTGCATAACGTCGCCTTGGGCGCCCATTGTGGGCTGCCCGGTGCTGGGCCCGCCTCGCATCACGTTGACTACGACGCAGGGCGCTTCGGTCATCACGGCTAGGCCGATGTTCTCGAGCATGAGGCTTATCCCGGGGCCGCTTGTGGCGGTCATGGCTTTCAGGCCGCTGAAGGAGGCGCCTATGACTGAGGCTATGGCGCCTATCTCGTCCTCGAACTGGATGAACTTGCCTCCTAGGGCCGGGAACCTCTGGGCCATGTGCTCCGCGATCTCGGAGGCCGGGGTTATGGGGTACGCGGCGTAGTAGCCGCAGCCAGCGGATATGGCTCCCTCGGCGCACGCCCAGTCGCCGTGGACGAAGTGGGTTCCCGAGAGCACTCTGTCAGCCACTGTTTTCCTCCTCCATGGTTAACGCGAAGTCGGGGCAGAGTCTGGTGCAGAGGCCGCAACGGGTGCACTCGTCGGGGTGCTTGATGGTCGGCGGGGTGACGCCTTTCTCCGTGATCTTCTCGGATTTCTTGAATACCTTGTTGGGGCAGAACTCTATGCAGTAGCCGCACCCCTTGCACAGCTCTTTTATCAGCTTTATCCGGTTCTCGGCCAATATGAAGCTTCCTTCGTCAACATGTTAGTTTTACGTATTTTTTATATATCCGTTTTCATTTGTGCAAAAACAGGGTCAGTACCGGACTGGTTTTACTTGTTTGAAGATAAAAAGCCGGTTTTGTTACCCGAGCGAGGCTTAGAACCGGTTTTCTTTACCGGTTCTTATAAGAGTATGACGTTTACTGGGTCTACTCTTCCCTCAGCTGTTCGCGGAGGGACTCGTCCTCAAGCGTTATGTTGCCGTACACTATGCCTATTACGCCGGAGTAGAGGAGCCGCTTCTTGGTGTCCTTGAACTCGTCCGCTGTGAAGCCGAGTTCTATGAGCCTCCCTCTTAGGCTGTCCTGTGTGACATGTCCGTGAGGGTAGCTGCACAGGGCTTTTATGAAGAGCCTCTCTTTTTCCGTAAGCGTCATGGGGCGCCCTCTGGGGTAGGTAAAGGAACAGGACTGGAAGGGATAAGACTTGTTGTACTGCTCGATATGTTTGGAGGCTGTCGAGAAAAACGGGTTTTGTGCTATCCCCGCACGTTCAGGTCCACTAGTTCCTCCAGCCGGTCGTAGTACCGGAGCACGTTCACCCCCGACTGGGTTATGTGGTACTGTTTCCCTCTTCCCCGTATGTCGCCTTCCTCATTGGCGTACCCCTTATTGACTAGGAGGTCGATGGTGCTCTTCAGCGTGTTCCACGAGAGGTTAGAGGCGTACATGATCCTCGTCGGCCTTGACTCTCCCTGATGTATGACTGAGAGGACGTCTATCGCAATCTGGAAGCTTGATCTTCTAGGGCTCAAAGCAGAAGTTCCTCGGTGTAGAAATATTATAAACATTATAGGCTTCAGAAAAGGAAAACTGATACATAAGTTTTCGAGGGATGTGGGGTCTATATCTTCTCCTTGATGAGGGACCCTAGCGTCTGGATGCCTTCTGTTATGTCGGGGATGCTTGGGTGGCTGTAGTTGAGCCTTATGTGGTTATGGGTGTCCGTGGTGTAGAAGTTGCTTCCCGGGATGTACGCGACGCCGCTCTCGACTGCTTCCATGAGCATCTCGGTGGCGTTTATGTGCCCAGGCAGCGTCACCCAAAGGAACAGGCCGCCCATGGGGTGGTTCCACTCGGCTTCCTTGGGGAAGCTGGCGTCCATGGCCTCCAGAATGACGTCCCGTTTCTTCCTGTAGACTTTGACCATATTCTCTATCTGCTTGTCGACGACGCCTCTCTCGAATAGCTTGGCGGCTACCCACTGGCTGGGGAGGGCGGTGCTTATGCTTATGTTGCTCTTGGCCTCCACCATCTTGGCGATGAAATCGCGGTGGGCGACGAGCCACCCTATCCTCATGCCGGGGCTCACTATCTTGCTGAAGGTGCTGGTGTACATGACGCGGCCGGTCTCGTCGAGGCCCTTAATCGGCGTGGGCATGGGGCCTTCGAAGCTGATGTAGCCGTAGGGGTTGTCCTCCAGGATGAGGAAGTCGTGCTTCTCGGCGAGCTCCAGTATCCGTTTCCGTCTCTCCATAGGGAGCATGGTGCTGGTGGGGTTCTGGAAGCTGGGTATCACGTAGAGGAGCTTGACGGTCTTCCCCTCGGCCTTCACCTGATCGATGACCTTCTCCAGGTCGTCGGGGTCCATCCCGTCCCGGTCCAGCTTGGCTGTCCTAATGTCCGG
>CAYFYM010000263.1:0-1525 GCA_964347405.1 uncultured Candidatus Bathyarchaeia archaeon
GTTCCGGCTGCTGGTCTTCGACGAGGCCCACCACCTCGCCGCCCCCACATACAGAAAGATAGCCACACAGTATCTGGCGCCGTACAGGCTCGGCTTGACGGCGACCCTCCAGAGCGACGAGGCCGCCAAGGAGTTCTACATGGAGCTCGTGGGGCCCACCGTATACCGCCTCGAAGTGGACAGCCTCGCCGGCAGCCACCTGTCAGACTACACGGTGAAGACGGTGAAGCTGCCCCTCACCCCCGAGGAGAGAGCCGAGTACGACAAACAGTACGAGATCTACAGGGGCTTCCTCAGGCACCGAAACATAAGGATCAGGGGCGCCAGGGACTACCTTAGGCTTGTGCGACGCGGCGGCAGGGACCCCGAGGCCCGTAGGGCCGTGCAGGCTCGGGGCAGGGCCATGGACGTCGCGCTGAACGGCGGCAACAAGGTGGCGTACTTGAAGAGCCTCCTCAAGGCGAACCCCGGCGAGAAAGCGCTCATATTCACGAAGCACAACAAACTCGTCTACAGCCTCAGCAGGATGCTCCTCATACCCGCGATAACCCACCAAACGCCCAAGGCGGAGCGGGAGGAGATATTGGGCGGCTTCAGGGACGGGACCTACAGGCGGATAGCGACGAGCAGGGTCCTCGACGAGGGGGTGGACGTCCCCGACGCCAGCATGGCGGTCATCATAAGCGGCTCAGGCAGCAACAGGCAGTTCATCCAGCGCCTCGGCCGGATACTCCGCAAGACCCCCGGCAAGGAGGCGGTGCTCTATGAGCTGGTCTCCGAGGGGACAGCCGAGACCTACATCAGCGCGCGGAGGAGGAGGCGGTGACGCTTCCCACAGAGCACATACGGGTCTACAGGCGTAAAGGCGTCATCAGGCCCGTTTTCCTGGGAGAAGACGTCAGCCTGTCGAAGACACTCATAGCCACGTATAGCAGCCACGTGGGCGAGAAGCGTGGGACCTTAGCCGAGGCGCTCTCCGACTGCGAGCAGCTGGGGTACAACTACCGGCTCGTCAGGGGGCTATCGTCAGTCCTAGAGTGGCGGTGCTTGTTCGAGAGTCAGGCGGTCATATCCCCCATCGAGGCCCGCGCCATGGTTTTCAGGGAGGCAGCGGGCAGGGTCGTCGCCACGGATAAAGAGAGGGTGGCGGTGCTCGCCTCGGTTGCCAGGAGGCTGGGCGTCACCGTCGAGCAGCTGGACTCGAGCCTTTACGGAGACCTTGATGACGAGCAGGTCCTAGCCGAGTTCAGCGAGCCCGAGCCCGCGGAGCTCAACCGCTACTACAACTATGCGAACACCGTCGCCTTGCTATCATACTCCAGGAGCATCTACGCCGAGACGGATGAACGGGACGAGTACCTAGGCCGGCTGGCTGAGAGAATAGGGGAAACGAGGATGGAAGGCCGAGGGAGAGGCGCCTTGATATACGTCAAGCTTCGGCCTACTAGACGGATATCCCAGAGGGGGTCGAGGACCGACGAGTTCGCGGCCAGGCTCCTAGACGCCGGGTCATGGTCCATCAAGG
>CAYFYM010000264.1:0-16223 GCA_964347405.1 uncultured Candidatus Bathyarchaeia archaeon
GCCACCGAGCACGGTATACCGATGTACGCCGTCGCGATAAAGCAGGGGATAGAACACGTCGTGGCTCCCCTCGTGGAGCCGCTTTTCGAGGCCACCGACAAAGCGGTATCCAGCGTCAAGGGCCTCATACTTGACTACAGCAAAGAGGGCGACACCATACTTGTCGCCGGCATTGGGAACACCGTGGGGGTGGCTCAGTGAAGCGTATGAGCGGGGACGCGCCGCCAATAGCGAGTGGAGCAGCGCAGAACTGGGTAACCCTCGCAGCCATGATAATCGTCGGCGCACTGGCGCTGGTGAGCCTCTACATGGGTTTCCAGGCCTATGGGAACGGGGAGATCGAGATAGCCTTCATGTACATGATCATAGGGACCAGCGGGTTCATAGCCATAGGCTACGCATTCTTCAGACCCAAACCCCCTTCAAAGGACCCATTGAAGCCCAAGAAGTTCGACGTCATAACGACGCTGGAGTGCCCTCAGTGTAACCTGAAGCGGGTGCGAGCGTTCCAGAGAGGCGACTACATCTTCAAGAACGACGAGCCGTGCACCAGGTGCGAGGGCAACATGGTTATAACCAGCATCCACACCCGCAAGGAAGAGAAAAAGAAGTAGCTACGCCGTCGTTACCTCGCAGCCGCCATCCGTCAATATCACGGAGTGCTCGGCCTGGGCCACCATCGCCCTGCTTCTCTCCACGAGCTGAGGGTAGCTCATTATACACTTGGAGTCGAGGAGCTCGTTGAAAGCAGAGACACCTTCCCGGCCCGGGTACCTCCTCAGCACCCACCTAGACGCGAACGGCAGCGTGCGGTGCTCCGCCTGTATATGTTTCAGCATCTTCTTAGCGGTTCCCTTCAGGCTGTGCTTCTTCAACACCCTGTATATGTTGCTGGGAGCCCCGTCGGTCACCAGTCCGTCCGCGTTGCTGGGCACCGCGAAGGGCTCGATGGCGTAGACGTCGCCCTCATGTAAAAGATGGTTGTCGCGGCCGGCGACGTTGGGGATGCTGGCGCCTGCGTGAACCACGTACCTCGCTAGCTTGTGGCCAGTTAGGTTACTGATGGGCTTCGCCCCCCTAGCCTTTATCGCCTGCTCTATCGCGGCACCCACGTCGCTGGCTCTTATACCGGGCCTGATCGTCTTGATGGCGGCGTCCAGACCCGCCTCCGCGGCCTCCACGAGGTAGCCTAGACCCGGGTCGAAGCAGGCCGTGGCCGCGGTGTCGGCGATGTAGCCGTCAACATGAACCCCTATGTCCAGCTTGACAAGGGATCTCTCCGGCACCAGTGTATCGTCGTCCAACGGCGAAACGTAGTGGGCGGCGACGCTGTTTATGTCCACGTTGGTCGGGAAGGCTACGCCGCCGCCGAGTTCCCCTATCACCGCCTCGGCCCTGTCACAGATTTCAAGGACCTTGACGCCTGGCGCGATTTCTGGCAGAACGATTTCTCTGACCTTCGCGGCGATTTCTCCGGCCTTCCTGAGGGCGTCCAGTGGCTTCATGGTATCCTCTATGATTCGCTCACGTAAGAAAAAGGGTTGCCTTTAGCTGCTACTTCACCACGAGTATCGGCTTTGTGCACGACTCCACGACTCTGCGGCTCGTGCTGCCCAGTATCCAGCCTGTGATCCCGCCGATGCCTCTGCTACCGATTACTATGAGGTCGATGTTGTCCTCCTCAGCCTCCTCCACGACTATGGCTGAGGGCCTGCCCTCCATGAGCTTGGTGGCTACCACGAGGTCTGGGAAAGCCTCCTCGATGTCCTCCTCAGCCTCCTTCAGGCTGCCCGCGTATATCTCCTTCATCTTTTCCTGGTACTCGCTCATGTCCTGGGCGGCCGTTATCGGGGCGGCCCCGAACCCCTCGTCCGGGAACACGGGCATCATCACCCGAGGGACCACGGAGAGGATCACCAGCTCCGACTTCCAATTGTCCGCGATGCTCACAGCGTGGTCTAGGGCGTGCTTCGAGGGTTCCGAACCGTCGAACGCCACGAGAATCTTCCTGTACATCTACACCGATCTGGTCTTGGTAATTACAGCATATAAACTACCGGATCGGCGTCGAAAAAATGGGGCGGGGTCAGCCGGCCTTGCCTAGAGTCTGAAGGAGACTCAGAGGCCCGTATCGCTTCACTACGTTGGCCCACTCCTCCTCGTCATAGAAGCTACAAAGCCTCTTCCCGAAGGCCTTTGCCACCTCCAGACAGAACCTGGCCGCGGCCTCGATGTCAGTAGGGTGGCTGGCGCCAGTGCCGCACCCCGGCACAGGCACCTCCGTCGTTATCGCTACCCCGACTACCGGTTTATCCGTCGCTGTAGTAGGCTGCATGATGCTGTTTATGTGGTCCAAGCCGTTGCCGTAAGGCGTTATATCCTGGGTTGTTATGGGGCAAACCCGGGGAGGCCGCCCAGTCACCGTTTCCACTATGTCCAGGAGGCTGTCGCTCACCTTGAGCACCCAGCCCTCTTTTGCGGTGGGCGTGACTGCGAACCCCCGGAAGTTGGCTACCCTGTTCCCCTTGGTGGTGTCTATGCTGAGAAGGGCGTCCATGTCAGGGTCGATCTCATGCCTGTTCATGGTGGCTATGTCCACGGGGCTGCCCATGAAAGGCACCGGCTCGTGGGGCTGGGTGGGGGCGTCCGGGCAAACATGGGTAGCCACTACGACGTCGCCCGGCAGCCTGTCGCCCTTGGCTTGCATGTCGGCCAGCTTAAGCGCCACCGACAAGGCAGTCACCGCGCCGTCGGCATCGGAGACGAGGCCGATCCGCTCCGGCCGGGCCCCTACGCCGCCGAGGCGCCCAACGATCCCTAGCGTGGGGGCTTCTCCACCCGACGTCTTCCCCTCCTTCCCGGGGACCCTGATCTTTACGAAGTCTGTGGACCCTCTCTCTCCGTGGATGGTCTCTACCTCGACGTCCTCTAAGCCCCTCCCCCGTAGATGCTGCTCCACAGCGTGTCCGTCTACGATGGCGCTGTCTAGGAGCTCCATGATCTCGATGACTTGCTTCAGCATGGTAATAAGCTAGGCTGGAATCTATCTAAAAGGTTCTCTACGTTTATCATCGGGTAACAGTATTCTTATATCGGCTTTCTGCGTCGCCTCAACCCGTGGACTTGGCTCATACGTTCTCCGAGCTGGAGGAGATGGAGCTAAAGGAGCGCATAAAGATGCTTAAGGACCAGGAGAAGGCCCTGCGGAATGAGCGCCAGTTCCTCGAATCTCGGCTCAGGAACCTGATTCTCGCGCGTTACGCTGAGCTCATGAAGAAGTACGGAGACAGACGCGATGAGAGGGGGGCAGGTGAAAACCCGGGCTAGGGCCGCTCCGCCCTGACGATGAGGCTGAACCTTTCGTAGTCGTATCGATGGACCTTGACGCCTTTCGCCGTCCCCTCCCAGTATGGCCCAGCGGTTCCTTCCCGGATGCTCAAAGCCGCCTCGTGACACTCGCTTATAAAGCGCTTCTCCATCCGGGGCTCGTTGTGGCTGGGCATAACCCAGTCGTAGTAGGGCAGAAGCCCAGCCATCTTGGAGAAGCTGTCTATGAAATCGTTCAGGCTGGTGGTGGGAGAGTAGACGTATATCGGGGCCGGGTAGAACATGTCGCCGGTCCAGAAGACCCCGTTCACTCTGTCGAGGATGCAGACGCTGTCTGGGCTGTGACCCGGAGTGTGTATTATTTCGAGCTCTCTGCCGCCTAGGTCTAGGATGTCACCGTCGCCTAGCCACCTTGTGACGGTGAATGGGTGTATCCTCCAACTATCCCTTTCGAAGTAGGGTGGGAACGGCTTCCAAACCATGTCGCCGTCGAGGTAGCGGCCCATCTGCTCCCTAGACCTGCCACGCCTCGCGTTCTCTCTGCTGAACCCGGAGTCGTAGACCGCCACCTCACTGAACAGGTGGTTCCCGCCGGTGTGGTCGCCGTGGGTGTGGGTGTTGACCACCGTCACAGGCAGCTCGGTGAGCCCTTCTACGAGGCGTTTAATGTCTCCTATGCCGTTGCCTGTGTCTATGAGGGCCGCCTCTTCTTCCCCTAGGACCAAGTAGCTGATGACCTCCTCAAACTGGCCGTCCTCATATATCGCGAAAACCGTATCAGTCAGCCTATAGACCTCGAACCAGCCGTCAGGTTGATCCAGCTTCTCGTAGCTGTTCCACGCCAGCCGAGGCAGCTTCTCGTACCACTTATCTGGGACGATTATCTCTCCCTCTGTATCTTCGGAGTAAGCCATTTCAAAACATCACCGGGACTATCCGAGATAAGCGTTATTACAACTAGAGAACGGGTGACAAGCTCACCCGGTCACAGAGACCATAAGCCTCGTCTCTTCTCCCCTTCACGTGAATGAGTGTCACCGTTATCCACCCCTCCCTGAACAGGTCAGGGGGGGCCGAGAAGGTGTGCCTTGAGGCTATCGACGCGCTGAAAGATAGCGGATACTCCGTGTCCCTCTACACCCTCGACGAGCCCCAGTGGCCGTTCATCGAAGGTAACTGGGGGACCGTGGCTAGGCCTGACGAAGAGTATTTTCTTCAAGAAGGGATAGTGAACCCTTCAGGCGTTGCGAGTTGGATCAGATGCTCTATCCTCTACCTCTGGCTGCTCTACTATGCCCAGACTGGAGACTCTTTGACCGTCAACAACTACGGGGAGGTGTACCCCTTCATAAGCGACGTCTCGTACATACACAGCCAGCCCTTAGCCTCCGTGGACGGCAACCCCTACAAGGTCCCATTCTGGGAGATCACAGGCGAGGCCTACAGGCGACTACAGGAAAGGCTGCTGGAGCGACACCTATCCCCCGTCATCGTCACCAACTCCGCCTACAACGTGCGCCACATCCGCGACGCATTCGGGTCGGAGCCGACGGTTCTCCACCCCTCCATAGACCCGATACCCTATAGGTTCGAGCCCAAGAACGGGAGGGTTTTAACGGTCTGCAGGCTGACACCCGAGAAGAACCTGCAGGTAATAAACGAGGCGCTCAGGCATCTCCGCGGCGTCAGGTTCAGCGTAGCCGGCGGAACCACTTCCCAGTCATCGGGGGTTCTATCCATGCTGCGCAGCAGGTGCGTCGATCTGTACCCAAATCCTCGGCGGGAAGACATCGTCGGCCTCATGAAGGAGTCGTCCGTCTACCTCTCTACGCAGCCCAACGAGGCTTTCGGTATGGCCGTGCTGGAGGCCATGAGTGCGGGCTGTGTCCCAGTGGTCTACCGGGACGGAGGCCCGTGGCACGACGTACTCAGAGCAGAGGATGGCGTGTTGGGGTACGGCTACATGACAGGCGAGGAAGCCGCCGAGCGCATAGCCGAAGTGCTGTCAGACGGTGGGCTACGGGAACGGCTGAGAATGAACGCGTTGAGGCGTTCCAGGTATTTCACGAAGAAGAGGTTCCGTGACGGGTTTATCGGGATCGTGGAGGGGGTCGAGCACGCTCAGATGCAAGGAGAAACCATAATAGGAATCCACAGAACCCTCTCCAGAATAAGGGACCGGTATCATACGCTATTGTGACGGCTCATCTACAACGTATTATTCGGAGGAGGAGAATCGGATTCATACCCTATAATCCATGGAGTTTCGAGGCTTGTATGCTGAACCAGGTGCCGGCCAATCATCCAGTCATGCATGTTTGGGGCAGGTAACCCTGTATTTCTAAGGGATTAGGGTTGCCTACTCTTGGCGTACACGGCGCTGTGGAGCAGCGCCCCCAAGCTCATACCCACGAGGTTCCTGATGGGGTGCGCCGCAACAGTATAGTTGTCGTGGAGGTAGTTATCGTACTCCATGAGCTTACCGTATGCTTCGTCACGGAGCCCCGACAGCGCCTCGCTGCCCCCAGCCTCCAGCTCCGCGTCGAAGGTGCGAGTAAGCCCTCCCAAGTAAAACATCCTGTAGAGGTCATCCCTACCTTCGACGCCCACCTTCTCCGCCACGGTCGCCTTCCTGGAGTGCACCTTCTCGTCGAAAGCGAACGGCGGGTTACTCACGTTGGTATACCTCTCTACAATGGGCTTCATGTGTTCGTCCATCATCGCCTTGAAAGGGCCCTCATTCTTGAGGTAAGGTAGAGCCCTGTTCCAGACGCCTAACATCCAGCCGTTAACCATGTCTCGGCGCTCCTTGGCGTAAAGCAGACACTCGCCCAGGGTAGACCGGCTGGACTCGTCGTTCCACATCCTCGGGTCGTACCAGATGCAGCACTCAGGTATCATCACGAACACGTATGGGTTCAAAGTCTGGGCGTACTCGTAGAGATCGCAGCCGGGGATGGGCTCAATGTTCTTGTTCCCGGCGGCCCATTGCCCTAGCCACCCCTTGGCCGGCGTCAGGTAAGCCGCCTGCTGGACACCAGGAGCCAGCGTGGTGCCCAGCCGCTTACGGGGGAACACGTCGAACCTCTTCGCCACGTTCCAGAGGGGCGCGTAGAGCTCGGGGCAGCTGTGAGGCACCTCGTAGGTTATGCCTCCCCACTTCATCATGTGGAGGGCGCTCACGAAGCTCATGGGCACCCTGTCGAGCACCCTCATCAGAGCCCTGGTCTCGGGCACAGGGCTGTTCAGGTCTAGGGGCCCGAACCTGAACGGGAAGCAGCTGTCAGGGGTTTTGACGTTGGGCGTCCTGTAGTAGTTTAGAGTGAAGTTAATCGGTGTGTGGGGACCCAGCTGGAAGCCCTCGTTGAGCCTGGCCCCGTCAGGGTCGCTGCACTTCACTAGGTACCAGGTGTAGTTTAGGGCCTCGGTCAACTCCTCGTCCCTGAGCAGCGCCTCCGCCATGTAGTCAAGGAGGTTGCCGCCGAAGGGCTCCTCGCAGTTGGGGAACCCGTGGATCAACGCGTTGTGCGTGCCGTCCCCGATCTTCAGACAGTCGATTATCTCGCCGCCGGCGCTCTCCCCCAGGTCGATGAGCTCGACCTTCCCGGGGTACTCGTTCACGAGGTCGGCGTTCCTCTGGTGGAGCTCGTCGACTGTCATGTACCGCTTATAGTCTGGCACGGAGTCAAGTATCCGTGAGAAATCAAGCATAAGATCACGATGTCACAGCGGCTAATAACGTTGTCCAAAACCAGAAGCGGGTGTACCTTTACCCCGGGCGATGCTTGTTGAAGGACGTTCGTAGTTGAAAAGAATGTGGTTTTAAAAATAGTGTGTTATCCGGGGAGGTTACTCGTCTTCGTCCCAGTCCTCGTCTTCATCCCACTCTTCGTCTTCGTCGTACTCCTCGTCGTCGTCAAGGCAGTAGATGCAGAGCTTCTCGTCCGGTTCTCCGCAGTCGACGCAGAACTTTTCTCCGCACATCTTGCACTTGGTGACGTGGTCGACTTCCTCGCCACAGATTGCGCATATAGGCATCTTTACATCACTCCGTTTAGCCTTAACAGGCATATTGCAGAGAAAATGGGTGGCAATTAACGGCTTCTTAAAAATATACAGGAAAAAAGGGCGTCATCCCTTCAGCTTTTTTGTAGTTTACGCGTAATTTGTTTATATGTAAGTGCTTTTTTTAATCCAATATATAGAATTACGTGGATGAATTAAAAATTAACCTATAAAAAAATCCGAGTTGAGTTATCCTTGAAATCGTTTGTTTAAATAGCCTATTTCAGCGACCTTATCAGGTTTGGTGTGCTCAGGTCGATCCCCGCGTCCGTAAACGCTGTGTATACAGCATCTCGGACCCTGGAGTCTAGCTCTATGGTTCGTCTCGTGTCCGAGATGAAGTAGAACAAAGTGTACTCCATCGCGAAGCTGCCGAGGTCCGTGACCCAGACGTAAGGCTCGGGGGTCTCGGCTAGGCCTTCCACCGAGGCAACGGCGGCGAGTAATATTTCCTTGACGTGTTTCGGGTCCACGCTGTAGTCTATCGTCAAGACGCAGCGGCGCCTGACGTAGTCGTAGACGCTCTGGTTCTCGATGACGGTGCCTAGCAGCACCTGGTTCGGGACGGAGACCACGATATTGTCCAAGGTCCTCATCCTGGTATAGACTAGATCCACGTCCTCTACCTCGACGAACCTGTCCTGGAAGACGAGGCGGTCCCTGATCTTGAAGGGGCGGCTAACCATGATTATGATGCCGGCTATGGCGTTTCCTATGGTGTTCATGGACGCGAACCCGATGATGGTGCCGCCGGCGAGGACCCATAGCCCCACGAAGAAGTCCACTCTGACACCCAGCAGGTTGAAGACCACGACGAACCCGATGATGTAGGCGGTCCATTTGATCATTCTCTTGAGCAGGAAAGCCGAGTTGACGTCAAGCAGGTCGTTCTTTCTAAGCCGGGTTATCTCGTGTGTAAGCACGCGGTGCACGACGACTAGCAGCACCAGCGAGACCATCGACGTGATTATGGAAGCCGTGTTCTCGTCTATCCAAGCGTAGACGGACGTAAAGTATGCCAGAGCCTCAGCGACCATCAATACAAGAAGGGTTTCACCAGATATATCGTTATCCTGAACCAAATCTGATCACATTTTGATCACTTTTTCCCATATCGCCTATATCGGGTGATCACCCCCATGTATACTCGTGAAAAGACGTGAGTGAACGTAGAAGAAGACGCAACGACTTCGTTGAGAGTCCAGAGGACGTCGCCGAGATGCTGGACATGGTGAGCGAGAAGGTGCCCAAGATGATAAGGGGCATCATCGACTCGTTCTTCAGCCCCGAGGCGGCGCAGAACATGGCGAAGAGCATCGCCGAGTTCAGGAAGACTCTCATCGAGAACGGCATCCCCGAGGATGAGGCCATGGCCATGACCCGCGAGTACATGGCCACTGTCACCAACTGGAAGGGCATGATGAAGGACGCCCGTATCGGGGCCCACTTCCAAGAGTACGAGGAGTAGACTGGTGACCCCGATGAGCCTGAGAGCAGCATGGAAGGCCTTCGGGCTCATGTTAAGGGTCCCAGGCTACGCCATCCAGTGGAGCAGAGGCTACAAGCGGGCGCGGAGCGAGTTCAGGCGGGAGCTGGTCGCCGACGGGGTCCCGCCCGAGGAAGCCAGAGAACTGGCGGGCCTCTACCCCTTCAAGATGAGCGACTTCATCGAGGCCGCACGGGAGGCCAACTAACCACCCTTTTTTCCGTTAAGTTTTTACGTATTGGTTCAGCGAAGTCTCTGATATGCCCAAGGGACAGAGACCCGAGTGTATAGGGATGTATGGCTTCGAGTCCGAGTGCGAGGAATGCGAGTGGGCCGATGAATGCAAGAAGATGGATGAGAGCATAGAGGCAGCCGTAACTAGGAAAGGCACCCACGTGCGCCTCACGGGCAAGTACAAGGAGAAGAAATACAAGCCCAGGACGAGGTAGCCACGTTCACAGAGGTCCCCGCTCAACTAATATTCATAAATTCATAAATCAAAGCTAACAGATAATGTCTCCAACATGGGAGAGGTGAACGTACATTGAAATTCATAGGGGAGTTCGTCGACGAGCTGAACCGAAAGAAGGATCAGCTGAGCAGGCTCTTCGGGCTCGACGAGGAGGTTCGAGAGGAAGTTGAACTACTCGGAGCAGAGCTTGAACGTAGATGGCGCCCTCTCCCAGAGCCCAAGACCGTGTACGAGCCGGAGTTCAGCGTGGACAGCAGCAGCGCCTACAGGAGCCTGTCCAACGGCCTGGACTTTCTCATCGTCCGGGCCCTTATGCTGGGCACAGGGGGCTACAGAAAGCCCATGCTTAGATTCGAGGCCGTTAAGGGGATAAGCGAGTACAGCGTCGCCAGTGACTTCGAGAGGGTGATGCGAGAGCTTCTGGAGGTGAAGATTGTGCTGGACAACATGGGGGACGTACCTCGCGGTAGCGTGGTTCTAGTAGACGGCAACCTCTACGGACGGTTCACTCACGCGTTACGGGAGATCGGCCTAGCAGGCTGGCACCATCTCCCCTTGGAGCTCCTCTACGCCATGTGGACGCTCTACGGGGAGTGCGCCGAACGTGGCATCATGCTGGTGGGTGTGAGCAAGTTCAGCAAGACTAGAGCCTTGACGAGCGCGTTACTCCCCGGCAGGGGCCGCGACACACGGTTTCTCGACGTGGAGCTCCTGTACCGCAAGAAGACAGGTGAGACAGGCTACACGGAGCCGCTTCTGCTAGGCGAGTACGGGGTCGATCCCCGTGTGAAAAACATGTACGGGTCGCCGGGGAGGATAAGGAAGAGGCTCTTCAGGGGAGTGCCGGGGCGGCTTCACGGGTTCGCGGAGGAGGTGCTGGAGAAGGTTCCCTCGTTCCCAGCCATCGTCATGTTCCACATCATCCCCCGTGAGAACGCCCAGCCCATGAGGGTGGACATCCCAGCCCCCCTCATCGGCCTCGACAAGAAGATAAGCGACGTCAACCCCTTCGAGTTCGTAGACTGGAGGCACGTCGACGGCGTCGCGAGGCAGGTGGCCGCGGCGTTCGGCGGAAGGGACGTATACAACGCCCTCCTATACATAGTGGACAAGGAGGTCAGGCTGAGCGCCAAGGCGGTGGACACGGTCTACAAGTCGGTGCTCGGCAGCGAGCTGGGGGTCCCGATAGAGTATGACAGGAGCACAAGGAGGTTCACGTATTGAGCATGAGTAAGGCAGGGTACATAGTCGGAGAAACAGACACGGGCGGCTTCGCGTTCGTAAGCGACCTAGACTGCTACCCGCCCAAGCACGAGTACCTCGTCATCGAGGGGGTGAAGGAGCGGGCGGGCATAGGCTTCAAGCACGTGGACGTGCTAGCCCAGGTTAACAGGATCAGCAACAGGTCGGACGTCCTCGGCGACGCTTTGAGCCTTGAGGAGCTGGAGAGCATCATAAGCCGGTACACGGCCACCACCAAGGTGTTCGGCACAGCCAAGGTGCTGGGCTACATGGACAGCCGCGGCGAGGTGGTGATGCCTAGGAGCGCCGCCATACCGGGGACGGAGGTCAAGATCGCTCCCTCGGATATGCTTGAGAGGTTCTTCACCAAGGACATACGCCAGGGGGTTCCTATCGGGCACCTCATAACGCGGAACGAGGTCAGGGTAGCCCTGGACCCCAACGGGTTCAGGAAGCACGTCGCCGTCATCGCCCAGACAGGAGCCGGCAAGTCTTACCTCGTCGGCCTGATACTGGAGAAGCTTGTGCCCCTCGGCGCCACAGTCATAGTCCTAGACCCCAACAGCGACTACGTGATGATGAGGAAGACAAAAGAGGGTGGGGCGACGGCCATAGCAGGCGACATGGTCGTCTACAGGCCGCCGGGGCTCAAGGGGAGGAGGTACAGCGACGTGGAGGTAGGCGGCGTCGAGCCATACACCATCGACTTCAGCAGGCTGAACGCGGGGGAGGTATGCGACGTCGCCGGGATAAGCGGTAGGTGGGCCGTCATCAGGGAGGCTGTCGGGGAAGCCCTCGGCGGGCTCCACGGCATCTACGGCCCGCAGCAACTCATCGAGGCCCTGGAACGCATAGCGATGAACCCAGCCACCGACTCTAGGAAGAGCAAGGCGGCCATGAGCGCCACCACCTACATACGTAGGCTCCTCAGCTACAAGATATGGGGAAGCCAAGACATCCCGCTGGATGAGCTAACTAAGCCTAAACACATGAGCGTCATCGACCTCGCGGGTCTACAGAGAAACGTATCAGAGTACATAGTCCAGAAGACGCTGGACGACGTTTGGAGCCGCGCCGTCACCGGCAGCCTCGAGCACCCGGCTTTCATCGTGCTGGAGGAGGCCCATAACTTCGCCCCCGGCAGCGGGGCGGGGCATCGCAGCGTAAGCAGCCTAGGCATCATTGAGCGGATAGCGGCGGAGGGCCGCAAGTTCGGCATATTCCTGCTGGTGGTCACCCAGAGGCCTAACAAGATAAGCAGCAACGTCCTGAGCCAGTGCAACAGCCAGATAATAATGAGGCTAACAAACCCCGAGGACATGAGCGCCGTGCGGCGGAGCAGCGAGGGGCTCAGCGAGGACCTGTTCAACGACCTCCCCGGCCTAAACAAGGGGGAGGCGGTCATAGTCGGCGAGCTCACCAAGGTGCCCACCATGGTCAAGGTCTCTGGCCGAACCAGCGGCGAGGGAGGAAGCGACATAGACCTGGAGGAGGCCCTCAGGGACGCACTGGAGGCGTATGAGCTGGCAGAGAAGATGAAGCCGGAAGAAGAAGACGACGAGGAGTACAAGACGAGGTGGTAGCTTGCCGGTGAAGGCAGTCATTACGGGGGACAACCACCTGAACCTCTACAACCAGAGGCTCGGCTCGCGGCTGGGAGAGCGGAGGCGCCGCCTGGGCAAGGCTTGGAGGGAGACGGTGGACTACGCCCTAGAGCACGAGGCAGACCTGTACATCAACACTGGAGACCTGTTCGACCAGATAACTCCGCGTAACCCTCCCCGCGCCAGCGTCGTCGAGGCGTACAGGGAACTCAAGGACGCCGGCGTGGAGTCGTTCATCCTCGCGGGGAACCACGAGGCGCCCGGCAGCTCCCGCGACGGGGCGTCGCCCCACGCAGTCATCAGGGAGGCGGGCCTCGCCACCGTCTTCGAGAACAGGAAGGACTTCGGGCACCGCGTCCTCGACATCCGGGGCACAAGGGTATCCGTCGCGGGGATGAGCTACGACAAAAACCTCCCCGCCGGAGAGGACCCGTTAGCCGACAGGCGTGTGCCCGGGGGCGGCGACGTGAACATAGCGATGCTCCACTACAGCGTCGAGCGCATCGCGCCCCCGCTCTGGGAGGAGCCCGTCATCAAGGTGGAGAGCCTGCAGCGGAACAGCCACGTCAACCTATTCGCCATGGGGCACATCCACGCTCACATAGACACGACGGTCGGCGACAGCAGGATACTGTACCCCGGCGCCACGGAGCACTACAACTTCGGGGAGTGCGGCAAGCGGACGGGTTTCTGCGTCGCCGAGCTGTCCCCGGAAAACATTCAGGTCGAGTATATACAGACGGAGACCCAGCCCATGAGCCAGGTGAAGCTCCACACAAGCACGATGGACCTCGACGACCCCACTAAGGCAATAATACGTATGATCGACGCCGCCTCGAACCGAGACGGCCTGCTGCAGCTTTTACTGGAGGGAGAGACGCCCTTCGAGCACTACACCCTCATCGACTTCCCCGCCGTCTTCGACAGGGGCAACGAACAGAACTTCTACTTCGAGTACGTGGACCAAATCAGGCCTGTGGTGAAGGGAGTGGAGTTCACCCCCACGGAGGGACTCAACCCGAGAAAAGAGCTGGAAGCAGTGGCCAAGAGCTTCAGGGAAGGCGCCGCCGATAGAGAGCGAGAACTCTGGTCCAAGGCAGCCGAGTACGCGCTGAGCTACTACGAGAAACACAGGAGCGAGTGACGTGTTCAAGATAAAAACGCTGAAGGTAGCCGGGTTCAAACGCCTCGACCTCCCAGAGAGACAGGAGTTCCCCGACGGCAGGCTACTGATACATGGACGCAACGAGAGCGGCAAGTCCACGGTCCTAGAGGCAATACACTACGCCCTCTACGGCAACCCGCTGCGCCCCACGAAGCGGGCCAGCAACGAAGACATAATCAACTATGGGCGCCGCGAGGCCGTCGTGGAGCTGGAGTTCAGCATCGACGACAACGTGTACATGGTCCGCCGCGAGATCAGGAAACGGGGCGCCAACACCCACATCCTCAGCGAGAGGAGAGCCGACGGCGGCCTCAGCAGGGTCACTTCAGGAGCCCGAGACGTCAACGACCACATACTGGAGATACTACACGGTATCGACAGCGACGCCCTCCTCAACAGCTGCCTCGTCGAGCAGAAAGAGCTGGGAAAGCTGGAGGCTTCGACTAAGCAGGAACGGATCAAAGCCATGAGCAGCCTCCTAAACCTTGAGGCATTCGTGGACGCCCGGGGTAGCTTGAGGAAGGATCGACGCGAGCTCGAGCTCACCCACAGCCAGACGGGGCTGAGGCTTCAGGAGGCGAAGAAGGCGGCGGAGGACTATGACGCAGCCGAGGAGAGGAAACGGGAAGCGGAGAACCGGCAACGTGAGATAGAGAAGGAGCAGGGCTTGGTCGCCGAGAGCCTATCCCGCCTGAAAACGTTGCTCAAGGCATTAACCGAGATGCGGGAGCTCAAGACATCCATAGACGAGAACACGGCACGCCTTGAGGGCCAGGAGGAGAAAAGAGAACAGATCAAGGCTAGCCTAGAGAGGGCGGAGAAGGCGGAGGCAGCCGTAAGAGAGCTAGAGAAGGAGCTGCCAGAGGCGGAGGAGAGACGCAGGGAGACGGAGGGTAAGATCGCCGTCCTAGAGGAGCTGCTGGAGCTCGAGAAAGAGAAAGCCGAGAAGAAGACCCAGGTAGACAAAGACGCCATCAGGGTGGAGGAGGCGTCCAGGGCCCTATCTGCGGCTGAGGAAGCGAAGAAGAGGGTCGAGGAGCTCAACGCCCGGATGGAGGAGCACCTGCCAGCCGAGGAAGCCAAGAGGCTGCTAGCCGAGATATCGGGGGCGGCCCAGAGGCTCGCTGAGGCGAGGCGGCAGGCAAAGCAGGTTCAGGGGCTGAAGGAAGAGACGGAGGCTAGGCTTGCCTCATTGGAGGAAGCCAGGGTGAAGGTGGATAGCCTTGAGCAGCAGCGAAGCGATCTGGGGGAAACCAAGGAGAAGGCTCGAAGATACCAGCGGTACGGGGTCATGATGATCATCGCCGGCTTCATCGGCGTGATGACCGGTTACTTGTTTAGCCAGCTGCTGTACACGCTTGGGTTCGTCGCCGTCGCTGGGGCCTACCTTTACTTCACGAACAACGTGCAGCGGATAGACGCCGAGCTCGACGCGGTCCAAGCCGAGAGGGATACCATGCTAGGGGACATAGCGAGAATAACCGACTACCAGAACCAGATCGACGACATGAGTGGAAGCATGGCCAAGTCGGAGGCGAAGGTAAGGGAGGAAGAGTCGGGGCTCAGTAACGCAGTCGGCGATCTGCCTGAAAGGCCGCGGGACTACAGGTCACTGATAGCCCTGGGAGACCCCTCGTCAGTCGAGGCACTCCGTGACGCCGTCCAGGAAGACATGCAGGTCCTAACCAAGCTGAGAGCCGACGTGGAGAACTACGGCATCACAGCAGACACATATGATGAGAGAAAAGCCAACCTTAGCGAACTCGAAGCAGCGATGAAGTCCCACCTCGACGCCCTGAGCAACCTCAAAGAACAGATAGCCGAGAAACAGGAAAAGACAGGAGTCTCCATAGATGCCGAGGCGGAGATTAGACGCGAAAACGAGGCAGCCAGCAGAAAGGTTACCGAGCTTGAGACGAGGCTCGAGTCAAACCGGGAGGCAGTGAAGCGCATACCAGAAATCCAGCGCGGCCTCGACGAGACCCTAAGTTCCATAGAGAGGCTCGGTAACGAGGTTAAAATGAGCAGGGAGGCATTTGACGCGCTGGAGAGCGAACACGGCGTATCCCTCGAGCAGGAGCCTGAGATGGAGGCGGAGCATCAGAAGAAGCTGCAGGAGTCGTCGAGGCTCGAACAGGATCACTTAGAGCGGGCCAAGGACATCGAGGAGGCCGAGGCGACTATGATGCAGACACGTCAGCTGAAGGAGGAGTACCCTGAGCTACAGGAGACGAGCGCCGAGGAGGAGTTCAACTTGGAGGCCATGCGCCGCGCCGTGAAGCTCCTCGACGCCACCAGGGACACCATCATGTCGGGAGTCAAGCAGAATGTCGAGAAGCACATGATGCAGTTCCTCCCCGCCCTCACCGACAACAGGTACAGCATGGCGAGGATAGACGAGGAGCGGTACGTAATAGAGGTCTACGACAGACAGGCCAAGCACTGGCGAGGAAAAGGCGTCTTCAGCGGAGCTACCCAGGACCAGTTCAGCCTCGCCCTCCGCCTTGCCTTCGCCATCAGCACCATACCTTCCACCAGGGGGGCCCGCCCCGGCTTCATCTTCCTGGACGAGCCGCTCAGCGGCTTCGACGCCCAGAGGCGCACCGGCTTCATGACCTTGCTGAGGGAGGAGCTGTGCAGGTACTTCGACCAGATAATTGTCATAAGCCACATAGAGGCGCTGAGCGGCGAGTTCCCGCACCACTGGCACCTGGACTCGGGTCTGCTCGTAGAATTGTAGGTGCAGCGGCAGCCCCCTCTCCGTTCACGGGTTGACGTGGAGCAGTGCCGCATTCGCTTCTCCGCCCCGGTTTCCCGCGAGCGCCAAACGTTCGGACTTAGGTTGCTCCCTCCCGGGCCTGG
>CAYFYM010000265.1:0-30508 GCA_964347405.1 uncultured Candidatus Bathyarchaeia archaeon
CCACAAGGAGTGCAGGGAGATCGCCAAAGAGCAAAACCTAAGCCACTTCTACGACATCAACTCCGGGGTCTGCCACCAGGTAATTCCGGAGAATGGCCACGTATACCCGGGGATGCTCATGGTGGGCGCAGACAGCCACACCTGCACCCACGGCGCCTTCGGCGCCTTCGCCACCGGCATAGGGAGCACGGACATGGGGGCCGCCATAGGCACCGGGAAGCTGTGGTTCAAGGTGCCGGAGACCATCAGGGTCAACGTGGAGGGCCGGCTCGCCCCGAGGGTCATGTCCAAGGACGTCATACTCGAGGCCGCCGGGGAGCTGGGCGCGGACGGCGCCACCTACTGCTCCCTGGAGTTCACCGGCTCCACGGTCGGGGACATGAGCGTGGGGGCCCGGATGACCCTCTGCAACATGGCCATAGAGCTGGGAGCCAAGACGGGCATCGTGGAGCCGGACGAGAAGACCTTCAAGTTCCTGGAGGGCCGGGTCAGCCACGGCTACACGCCGGTGTACAGCGACGCCGACGCCCTGTACAGGAAGACACTTGAGATCGACGGCGCCGAGCTTGGGCCCCTGGTTGCGTGCCCCCACGCCGTGGACAACGTGAAGCCCGTAACGGAGGTCGAGGGGAAGGCGGTGAACCAGGTATTCATAGGGAGTTGCACCAACGGCAGGCTCGAGGACTTGGAGGCCGCAGCCAAGTTAATGAAGGGGAAGCGAGCGCACCCAGACGTCAGGGTCATAGCGACGCCCGCCAGCTACGAGGTGTACGAAGCCGCGAACAGCAGGGGAGTTATAAAGACGCTTATGGACGCCGGGGCTGTGGTGTGCAACCCCAGCTGCAGCGTCTGCTTCGGCGGCAACCACGGTATACTGGCCCCCGGCGAGGTGGGCCTCAGCACCAGCAACCGAAACTTCAGGGGACGGCAGGGGAGCACCGAGAGCCAGGTATACCTCTGCAGCCCAGCCACCGCGGCGGCGAGTGCCTTGACGGGGGTCATCACAGACCCGAGGGAGGCTTAGAAGGTGATCGAAGGCAAGGCGTGGAACTACGGCGACGACGTCAACACCGACTTCATCCTCCCCGGCATATACCTAGAGCTGACGGACCCCGACGAGATGGGCAGACACGCCATGGAGGGCATAGACCCAGAGTTCTCGGACAGGGTCCAGCCCGGAGACGTGGTCGTCGGGGGACGAAACTTCGGTCTGGGTAGCAGCAGAGAGCACGCGCCCATCGCCCTGAAACACGCGGGCGTGTCGGCGGTCATAGCCGAGGGCTTCGCCCGAATCTTCTACAGGAACGCGACGAACCTCGGGCTTCCCGCCCTCGAGTGTCCCGACGCAAGCAGGGAGATAGAGACGGGGGACACGGTGGAGGTGGACCTAGCCAAAGGCACCGTAGTCGTCAACGGCGGCAAGACCCTGAGGTTCACCCCGGTGCCCGGGTTCATGATGGAGATACTCGCGGCGGGCGGGCTCCGAGAGTACATAAAAAGGAACAAAGCCAGATGGTAGGCCTTGTTTCTAGTTGATAACCCTTATCTAGTCTACAGCCTTTTTCACCGTGAAACCTATGACGTGCTACTTCAGACACATGAAGGACGTCTTCGAGGAGGCCGGAGTAGAGGTCACCAAGGAGAACAAGAAAATGATCGACCGGAAGATCCATGGCATCCTAGGCGTCCAGTACAAGGACTGTTCCACGACGTGGAAACAGGTAAAGGAGAGATTGGCGGACAACCGAGAAGCGTTCATCGACGAGCTACGGACCCAGTTAAACCATCACACGACGGGATGAGATACCCTAAAACATCGGCCACGGAAATAACCCAGCAACTTTAAGCCCCTAGCCATGTCAAATCATCTTTACTTGATTCAGAGAGGGAAGGAAACTAATCTGGATACGTGTTGATTGCTTAGGCTAAATCTATATTCTTGATATGGAACAGTTGTTCCATATCGTTCATTGCTGTTCTTAAAATATCGATGCCGCATACATCAGATACGGCATAGAATGAATAGAAACAGAGTAAAGAAGGCTCTTGTCACACTGATATTAGCAACGCTAGCCACCTCGGCGATGACAGCTTTGATCCATGCGGATGCTGCAGACTATTCAGCCTCCCTTGCAGTAACCGGGTCGGGAACCGCGTCACATTACTACGACGCGGTTTGGGGAGACGTCATAAGCCTGACGGCGCCCGGTAACGCGGTGGACGAGGTTAACGAGGGACGAATAGTAATAACGTTGCCAGAGGACACGACGCTTGATGACATCGACTCCCTGTCATGGAAGGCCTACACGGTCGAGGGCTACCCGCCTCACGCCGACCTGCTCCTAGACACAGATGACGACGGGGACTCTGACGACTCCCTCGTCTTCGAGTACGCCTACCAGCCCTACGACGGCACCGGGTATGCCTACGTCAGCCCCGGCGTCCCATACGGGCACTACGACCCTGCTCTAGCGGGCACGTATTATGACCCACCCTACGAGACCTGGGTAGAGACGCTGCAGAACGACGTAGACGAGGACGGCACAGACGAGATCGACGACGAATCGGTCGCTTGGCTCGGCTCCGGGGCCCCAGGGCCTTATCCAGGGGGCTTCTTCGCCACCCTTGGAGACTTCAAGGCGGGAACGGTGACCGTCATAGACGGCTCCGAGTCCGCGGGGATCGACCTAGATACGGTGGTGTTAGAGATACATGTAGAAGTCGACAACTGGATTGGGCCAGCTATGGCTTACGTTGATGACGTATCCATTAACGGTGAAACGGTGATCGCGGTCCAGCCCCCGACGCTGCAGATAGATCAGCCTCTGCCTCAGACATACAGCCTAGGCGACGTCCCCGTGGATATCACGGCGTGGGACGTGTTCGGCGTCGAGTCGGTTACGTACAACGTGAAGAACGAGGCGGACGAGTGGCTCTACACCGAAGAGCAGACGTACACCGGCCCCACGAGCATAAGCATATCGGACACGGGAGAATACACTCTCTACGCCTGGGCCGTGAATCCCCTCGGTCTAGAGGCGGAGGCCTACACCAGTTTCACGGTGCGGGTGACAGATTTGACTGCGTCAGTGCATCCACGGACTCTTAATCTTAGAAGCGGGGGTAGATGGATCACTGTTAAGATATCGCTCCCTGGAGGCATAGACCCTGAAGACCTAGATATCTCTGAAGTCAGGCTATGGGTTGACGATGAAGAGATAGAGCCTGAGTGGGGTAAGGTCTGCGACGACTGTGTGATGATAAAGTTCAGCAGAGACGCGCTGCAGGAGATCGGATCGCCGGGTGAAGAAGTCGAGATAAGGATCACCGGGACGCTGCCGGGCGGCGGTTCCTTCGAGGATACAGACACCATCAGGATGATCGACCCGGGAAAAGGAAAGATCAAGGCTATACAGAAACAGAACCGGGGTAACCCGGGAGGCAAGAACTCGAAGAGCAGGGGAAAAGGGCCCAAAGGTAAAGGCTCGAAGAAACACAGTTAACCTTTTTTATTCCCTATTCCCTCGTCCCTTAACGCCTGTATTTATTCGAGCCGCGGTAAAACCAGATTCCCAATTAGCCCGGGAAATGACCAGAAGAGAAAACCCCTTTGATTGTTCAAATGTTCTTCATTAAACAACAAGTCGTGGAATCATCGCATAGACAGAAGATTTTCAACGAGCTTCATCGCCAGACGGGCCATCTCCGGCTCCTTATCCCTGCACTCCCGGATCACCTGTTCCGGGGTTTTACCTATGCGCCCCGGCTCCTCCGGGTACGCGGCTGCCCATCTCTCCGCGTCCTCCGCCGTGATCTCAAGGTGGAATAATACCCCCCGGACCTTGTCCTTTGCGAAGGCCTGTATGGGGCAGGGATCGCCGGTGGCGAGGAGCTCGCCGCCCGGGGGCACGGTGAACATGTCGCTGTGCCAGTGGAAGACAGGGAAAACCGGCGGGAAGCCCCTGAACAACGGGTCCCAGACGCCCTGGTCTGTGAGGGTCGCCGTGTAGATCCCTATCTCCTCAACGGGGCTCTTCTTCACCTCTCCGCCGAGGAGCTGGGATAACATCTGGCCGCCGCAGCAGACGCCCAGCGTCGGCTTCCCCGAGCCCACTATCTCCCTCAGGTAGCTCCATTCCTTCCGGAGGAAGGCGTGACCCTGCGCGTCGTTTGCCGAGATGGGCGTGGGTCCGACGACGAAGGCGTCGAACTCGCTCACCGGCGGGAACTCGTCGGACTCCCTCAAAGCGTATGCGTGGACGAGGGTGAGCTCCGTCTTCTCCCTTAGGAAGGTCTCGTAGAGGCCGAGGGTCTCCGGCACGTCGTTCTGGATGACGAGAACCCGTTTAACCATGGATACAATAGCGGCTCATGGTTTAAAGAATTGATTGCGCACGATTAAGGTGTAGGTGAAGTCAGTTAAAACCATGTCAGATTGAACAGGGGTTGTAATTGCAGCGGCTTAAATTACCATAGGTTTAAATTCAAGGCACGCCCGGACAGGGTATACACGGAGTATCAAAATATTCTGAGTATAGCAACACAGAAGGAGTGAAAGATATGGGTTACAGAGAGAGACGCAGATACGACCGAGGCCCCAGAGAGATGCACAAGATCATCTGCTCTGACTGCGGCGCGGAAGCCGAGGTGCCGTTCAAGCCAACGGAAGGCCGGCCAGTGTACTGCAGAGAATGCTACCAGAAGCACAGGCCGCAGAGGTACTAGCTGCGCTCGTAGCAGCGGGAACGCCTCCGTGGAGGCGATCCCAACCATATTTATTTTAAAAAATGTTCTACACGATGTCAGGGTAGATACTTTTTGGGGTACTTGGCAACCACCGTGTAGTTGGGGTCCACCACGTTCCCCACCCTACATCTACCCACCTGCGAGAGGAGCTGCAGCGCGTCCAGCTTGTCGAAGCCGTAATCTTCGCATAGCCACTTCACCATCTCCACGTGTGCGATCTTGTAAGCCTCCATGAGGGGCCTGCCGCTGCCCGCCGTCATTATCCACTCGTCGTCCAAGATCCTCGGCCAGTCGATTGGCCTCCCCTCTACCACGTCCACCTTGACGGTGATCTCCGCAGAGGTCTCCAGCGCCACCCCGCAGAGCTCGCCGTCGCCCTGGGCCGCGTGGACGTCCCCGAACACGAGGTACCCTCCCTCGACGAACACAGGCAGGTGCAGGGCCGCGCCTTCCCGGGTCTCGACGCAGTCCATGTTGCCCCCGTACTCCCCCGGAGCCAACGACATCTCCACCCTGCCATACCGAGGAGCTACCCCGATGCTGCCTATGAAGGGGTGGAGCGGTATCGAAGCCTCCCCCACCGCGCTCCCCGGGAGCTCTACCGTTCCAACTCCTTTCTCTACATCCAGCGTCCACCTGTACCTCTTGGTGGGAAGCGGGTCGTTCAGAAGCAGGCTTCTGCCGGGAGCCTCCTCGGTGAGGGACCCGAAACCTGGGAGGATGGACGAGTACGCCCAGTCCCTGTCTAGCTTGATCCTCTGGATGTCTACTATTAACGTGTCCCCAGGCTCGGCGCCTTCGACGTAGAAGGGTCCCGTCAACGGGTTCGAGCGGCTAAGAACCGTGCCTTTGGCCTTCTGCCTCATCTCGTCGGGGATGGGGTCGCCATTGCCGTCGTTGCCTCCGGCGTCCACTGTGGTGGCTACAACGGTGTCGCCGGGCTTCACGTGGTGCGCAGGCTCGTTGGGACCATAGGTGTGGTAGTACACCTTTGGTTTGAATCTGTGAATCATCAACCTCAGGCATTCATTTACATGATTAACGATAATAGGTTGATCCTGGGTTGACAGGCTATTGATCGTAAGAGAAGCCCAGCAGAAAGACGTCGAACGCCTAATCGAGTTTCTGAACGCGGCATGGAGAGAGGCAGGGCCTGGGGCGCATGGGTGGACTGGGCCACCGCTGCTAAACAGGGGCGGCACACGGGTGTTCAAAGCGTTGAATGATGGACAGGCGGTAGGGTTCTCATCGATCACGAGGGTAAGCGACGAGCTCGTGGAGCTCTCCGGAATAATCGTGCTTGAGAGCATGACCGGCGTCGGTGTCGGCAGCAGGCTGTTAAGGCAGTCGCTTGAGGCAGCCAGAGGCGAAGGATACGAGGCCATGATGGTGAAGACGGAGAGCTTCAAAGAGAGAGCCATCAACTTTTATCTGAGGAACGGGTTCGCTCGCGTAGCATCCATAGAAGAGATGGTCGAGGGCTCCAGGGTGGAGCTCGTGAAGCTCGTTATTCAACTGTGAGCGGTCAAGCGTCTCCGTAGAGCCACCCCGGCTCCTTGTAGCTGGGGTTAGGGTAGCTGTAGAATCCTCTGCCCGTCTTCACTCCGAGCTCACCACGCTCGATCTTCCTTAGCAGGACGTCGGGAGGCGCGTCCGAGGGGTCCCCCGACTCCTCGTAGTACACGTTCTCGATGTCCCTCACCACGTCCAGCCCCACCCTGTCCATCATGCCGAAAGGGCCCGTGTCCGTGCCGTAGAGGCTCATCCAGGCCCTGTCCACGTCCTCGAAGGAGGCTACCCCCTGGTCCACGACCTTGAGGCACTCCTTCTTGACGGCCCGCCAGACCCTGTTGAAGATGAAGCCCGTGCTTTCCCTGAGCACCATCAAAGGGTAGAGCCCGATGCTCCTGCAGAAAACCCGTGCCTTCTTCATCACCCTGTCGGACGTGGATGAACCCCTCATGAGCTCGATTACCCGCCGCCTCCACGGGTACCCGTAGAAGTGCATGTTGAGTACGCGGTGGGGGGTGCTCGTCGCGTCCTCTATCTTCGAGACCCTTATGGACGAGCTGTTCGTGGCTATAAAGACGTCCCCGCGGCAAACCCCGTCCAGCCTCCTGAATACGTCTCGCTTGACGTCCAGACGCTCGACGACAGCCTCTATCACGAAGTCGGCGTTTGAGGCGGCTTCCACCAAGTCACCGTGGTATGATATCCTATGCTTCACGGTTTGGCCCTCCTCTACGGTGACATCACCGTCATCCACCCACTCTCCTACGTAGTTCTCGACGGCCTCCGACGAGGAAGCCAGCGCCTCCTCCGAGATGTCGTACATGTTCACCGTGTAGCCGTGTCGGGCGCACGTCACTCCGATCTGGGTCCCCAGGAACCCAGAACCCACGACGCAGACTAGCCTAGGAGTCACCATGGCATATGATGGTCTCTGGAACGAATAGGCTTTGGGACGTATCCACAGCCAGTAAAAAAGAACATTGGTGAACGGGTAAAAAGGGGCTTCAGCCGGGGCTACTTCGTCGTTATGGCGTACTGGCAGCCGAGGGGCTTCAGCGCCTCGTCGATCTTCTCCAGCAACACCTCGATGTCCTTCATCCTCGGCCGCTGGAACCATTCGAAATAGTAGTCGTACTCGCCCAGGGACTCTCCTGACTTGCTTATTATGGAGTCGTATCGGCTGGGCTTGACGCTGCCTGTGACGTCGAAGTACACCCTCGTCTCGTCCGAGGTCATTGAGTCGTAAGGAGCGAGCTGTATCAGCGGGTTCATCACGCTTACGTCCTCCATTTCAACGGCGATCTTGTCGAGCGCCCTGATGGCTTCGAGAAGCGGCGGCCCCAGTATCTTCACGTAACTCTTCATATTTATCCTCCAAAAAAGACGTTATTTAAATCTTAAGTAGAGGCTCAACGCCGTCGGCGCCTACCTTCGCAGCCTGATCTTCTTCCTTACGTCACCGAGCGAGAACCGTGCCGTTATTATCCGCTCCGTGCTGAATATCTTGGCCGCGACGTACAGCACGGCGACGGTCCAGACGCTTATGAACGCGATGCTTCTCATGACGACGAAGTAGTCCCCGAGGAACGCTGCCTTGGTCGCTATTATGCTGTGGGTGTAAGGTATCACCAGCAGAACCCACTGGACTGCCTGCGGCAGCATCTCTATGTCGCTGAACATGAGGATTATCGCAGGGATCATGATGGGGGTGATGAGTATGCCGGTGAAGCTCTGGGCGCTGCGGACGTTGTCAGCGAAGACCGCGATGCTCAGCGCCATGGCCAGCGCCGACACCAGGGTGACGAAGATCACCATCCCCACGAGGAGCATTCCGAACGGCGTTATGCCGACGCTCACCTCGTCGATGCTCATGGTGGCCGCCTCCGGCACGAACGCGAAAGCCGAGTTCATGTAGTACCCGAACCCGATGAGGTAGCTCACCGAGCCGGCTATGGCGATGACTATGCTCCCGCTGAGCTTCCCCGCCAGCACGGTGAGCCGGCTCACGGGCAACGTCATCAGGGTCTCAAGGGTCTTCTGCTCCTTCTCCAGCGCTATGCTGGTGGCGGCCATCTGTATCGCGAACATGACCATCATCATCACCATGATGGGCAGCATGATGCTCTGGCTCATCACAAGGTTTATGATGCTCGACGGCGGGATGTCCAGCACCGTGCCCTTCAGAATAGACGCGTACCTCACTGATATGGGGCTCCTGATGGCCTCCGGGGTGCCCGGCGCCCCCGTCTGCTCCAGAAGCCTCCTGATCTTGCTGAGGCTGAAGTAGTAGTTGTAGATGTTGATGAGGCTGCTCACCACGTTGGTGCTCTGGGTCTCGGCCATGTTCAGTTTCCTGAGGTTGGCGTACACCCTGAGCTCGCCGCTCATGCTCTGGGTCAGGTTGTCGTTGTAGCCCCGGGGGACATAGATGAGGGCGTTGCTGTCCGTCTCCTGGAACTGCCTGAGGGCGTCCTCCAGGGTGGCTGCCTCGATGGGGACCACGGTGTTGTTGCTGTAGAGGTACTCCAGCAGCGCCTCCGTGACGAACCCCTCGTCGTCTGTGTAGACGGCGAAGCTGGCGCCGACGACGGCCCTCTGCACCGACTCCTGGCTTATCCTGATGGCGCCGCCCATCACCGGGAAGATGAGGATGGGCATGAGTATGACGCCTATGAGTATCTTGGGGTCCCTGACGAGCTCCTTGATCTCCTTGACTATGATGGAGGTGAGCTTAGTCGTGGTTGGTCACCTCCATGAAGACCTCCTCCAGGTTCTTGGCGCCGTAGCGGTTTCTGAGCTCGTCGGGTGAGCCCTCCGCCACGACTACTCCGAGGTCCATGAGGCCTACGCGGTCGCAGAGGTACTCCACCTCAAGCATGTTGTGGCTGGAGAGGAGGACGGTGACGCCCTGCCTGTCGGCGTAGTCCTTGATCATGTTTCGCACGTGGACGCTCTGGATGACGTCCAGCCCCGAAGTGGGCTCGTCCAGTATGGCTAGCCGAGGCTTCATCATGAGCGCCCTAGCGAGGAGGAGCCGGCGCTTCATCCCCTTGCTGTACTCGTTCGACCTGTCCCTCAGCCGCTCGCCGAGGCCGGAGATGAGCCGCCCCTCTTCGACAAAGCTAGTCCGTTTCTCCCTGTCGTCCGCGTAGAAGCCCGCCATGAACTCTAGGAACTCGAGGCCGGTTAGGTGCTGGTAGAGCCCCGCCTCCTCGGGGAGGTAGCTCAGTATCTCCCTCACCCTCTCAGGCTTTCTGGCCACGTCGAACCCGAACACCTCGGCCCTCCCTTTCGAGGCGCTGATGAGCGTGCTCAGTATCCTGAGCGCGGTCGTCTTGCCGGCGCCGTTGGGTCCTATGAGGCCGTAGATCTCGTTTTCGTTTACGGTGAAGCTGGTGCCCCTGAGGGCGCGGGTGTCGCCGAAGTTCTTCACCAGGTCTATGGCCTCAATGGCGTGCAAGTCTTCGCTGCTCCCTTTCTCAAGGCTATGACGCGGACATCCTTAAAAACCATACAACTACGACGATACAACTAAAACGGATTACGCTTACTGTTTGGGCATGAAGGTTCTTGCGTTCAACTCCAGCCCCAGGAAGGAGAAGGGCGTATCTGAGATCGTGTTGAACCTGTTCCTCGAAGGAGCGGAGGAAGTCGGCGCGGAGACGGAGAGACACTATGTATGTGACCTAGAGATAAAGGGATGTCTTGGGTGTTTCGTGTGCTGGACGGATACTCCAGGCAGGTGTGTTCACAGGGATGACATGGACTGGATAATACCTAGATGGGGGGAGGCCGACGTGATCTACCTAGGGACGCCCATCTACAACTACAACATCACCCACTACCTCCAGAGGCTGACGGAGAGGATGCTCCCCACCGCTCTGCCAATGATGGAGGAAAAGGAGGGTTCGACGAGGCATCCAGATAGATATGATCGGAGACCCCAGAGGACGGTGTTGGCGGCTGTGGCGGGGTTCCCTGACATAGAGAACTTCGACGTGGTCAGGGCTCTATTCCCGGACGCGTTGCACATACTTCTCCCGGCAGCCCAAATCCTGAAGGGCCCGGATGGAAGTAAACATGCGTCTTCCTTCACGGAGGCGGTAAAGGAGGCAGGTAGACAGATCGTCACAAAGGGTGGTGTCGACGAAGACGTTAGGAAGAATCTATTCGTCGATTACCCGCGCGAAGTCAAAGACATGCTCAGGGAGGAGGCGAACAGGTTCTTCGAGGCCTTGGTCAGGAGGGAGTGACCCCTTTTTTATTTTCGAGGCGTAACGGGTACTTGGTGTATTGATTGGCGGCGGATCTGGTCGTCAAGAACTCTAGGCTCGTCAGCCCCAGCGGCGTGCTCGACGCCGGGGTGGCGGTCAAGGACGGTGTCGTCGTAGCCGTCGCCCGGGACACGCATCTGCCCAAGGCGGACAGGGTGATCGACGCGAGGGGCAACTACGTGCTGCCCGGGCTGCTGGACGGGCACGCCCACACGTTCCTGCCGCCCGAGACCGCGGAGACAGGGACGAAGGCGGCCGCTAAAGGCGGGGTCACCACCATGCTTGAGATGCCCGGCACCCAGATGGGCTGCTTCGACCTAGAACAATACATGGAGAAGAAGGCGATAATGGAGAAGGCGGCCTACGTTGACTTCTGCATACACGCTGGCTGCGCAGCCGGCTACCCCGACGGCACCCTCACAGAGATGTGGGGGGCGGGGGCCACCGGCGCCAAGTTCTTCATAAGCAGCGCAGGCCCCAAGTGGCCCCAGACCTTCGACGGGTACGTCATCGACCGATTCAGGGAGCTCGCCGCGTGCGGCGGGCTGGCCCTCATCCACGCCGAGAACGACAGCATCCTCAGGGACAACCTGGAGAAGCTCAGGAAGGGCGGCCGCAGGGACTACGCCGCCCACCTAGAGTGGAGGCCAAGGGTCGCCGAGGTTGAAGCCGGCAGGAGGATGATTGACTACCTGAGGATGACCGGCTGCCGCGGGCTGATAGTCCATACCTCCGTCCCTGAGACGGTCTGGTGCAGCGCCGACGCCCGGAGGGACGGCGCCGAGACCTACGTCGAGACCTGCCCCCAGTACCTGTACTTGACCGACGACGACGTAAAGGAGAAGGGGCCCTGGCTCAAGTTCGCTCCGCCGCCACGCTCGAAGGCGGATAGGGCCGAGCTCAGAAGGCTTCTACAGACGGGGTGGATCGACACCGTGACCACGGACCACGCTCCCTATGGTAAGGATCGTAAGGAGGCGGGGCTCGACGATGTCTTCGAGGCCCCCAACGGCGTGCCCGGGCTTGAGACCTATCTTCCTCTCCTACTCAACAGCGTGAACGAGGGCTGGCTGAGCCTTGAGAGGCTTACAGCTGTATCGTCGGAGAAGCCCGCCATGGTGTATGGCGTTTACCCGCGTAAAGGCGCGTTGAAGGTAGGCTGCGACGCCGATATGGTCATAGTCGACTTGAAGCGCAGAGTCAAGCTGAGCGACGACAACCAGATCACGGCATGCGGCTGGACACCCTACGACGGCGTGACGGTCCAGGGCTGGCCCACCACGTCTATCATCCGCGGGAACGTCGTCATGGAGGACGATCAAGTGCTATCTAGGAAGGGATCAGGCAGGTTCATACCACGCCTTGACGCGTTACGCCCCGCTTCCTGACGGGCTTCCTCTTGAGCTCTGTGCCGCATACCGGGCAGACGTCGTCTATCTGGGGCTCGGCGTACTCTCTGCGGCAGCCTGGGCAGTAAAGGGTCCAAGTATAGCGTTTCTTGATTCCCGGGGTTGCTAGACCCCTGTGCCTGAGGCCGAGGGTTTCAGCCATGTTCTGCACAGAGTAGTCGTCTGAGACTATCACCGGCTCTAGTTCTCCATCTCTCAACTGCAAACCGAGGGCGAGAACCTGTTTATCAGTCGCAGATAATGCGTGTGACTCACCCATCCTCAGCGACTCGTCCTCGACAGCGTCGAGATGCCTCTCCTCGGGCTCCACGACCTTGAGCCTACCCGTGGCCTCCATGCCCCTAAGCCGAACCACGGCGAACCCTTCACTCAGCTCCTCAACTACGAGGGGCACGGTGTACGCGGTCTGGTTCAACGGGTCGAGTCCCTGGATAAAGGCCGAGGAGTCCAGTATTAACGCGTACAACTTTGATTCACTTAGACTGTATGGTCAGGATGCGTTTCTGGATGCGGCTGTAGAACGACTTGAACCTTATGAACCGGGTCACCTGTTCGCTCGCATAGCACTCCACCGTGTTGAACGGTTTCAGCGGGTGAAGAGACCGGCCGTCGATTATCGCTACGGCGTCCGCCCTCGGCTTGAGGAGCTCCAAGGTTATAATCGAGTCGGGGGGCACCACGATGCTTCGGAAGTAGCTGTAGGGGCAGATCGCCGTGATAGAGAAGCCTTCGATGCCCGGCGCCAGGATGGCGCCGCCAGCCGACATGTTGTAGGCGGTGGAGCCCGCGGGGGTTGAAACCATGACCCCGTCTGCCTGCACGTCTATTATGTGCTCTCCGTCGACCCTCACCCCAAGAAGAACCATCTTTGAAGGCAGAGGTGTAGCGATCAGCACCTCGTTCAGGGCGTCTGGGAAACTCTCCTCTAGCTGCAGGCACCTGCTGCTCACCTTCATGCTCTCCTCTAAGTAGTAGTCGCCTTCCACCACCTTGTCGAGCGCCCACTCCGCCTCGGGGACCGTGACCTCGCTGAGGAAACCCCGGCGACCCATGTTAACGCCCAGTATGGGGGTCCCAGGGGCCTTCATCTCCATCGCGGTTCTTAGGATGGTGCCGTCCCCGCCCACCGTGACCATGAAGTCGCCCTCCATCTCGGAGAGGTTCGTGTTACTTTCCTCCAGCTCGAGGGCCAAAGCCGTGTCGGTCTCGACGCTGACACCCACGCCGAGCGCGTTTAAGTGATCTATGATGCGCCTCGAAAGTGAAAGGGCTCTTGGTATGTCTATCCGTGAGACGATGCCCGCCTTCATGCCTGTCCCTCTTTGAGTAGACACGCCGCTTTTAAACTCTCCATCTTTTTACCTCGGCCTCCACCCGTGCTCCCCCAGGAGGGGCACGTACACCACCTTCATCAGGCTCCGCTCAGAGACGCGGCCCGACTCGTCCTTTTCCAGGAGCAGCATGTCTTGGCCGGTGAACCTATCGCCTCCCACGGGGCCAACGAGCTTCCCCGGGGTCTTCAGCTGCTCTATGAGCGGCGGCGGAACCTCGGGGCTCGCCGCTGTGATGCTTATCGCGTCGTAGGGAGCGTAATCTGGGTAACCCACGGAACCGTCTCCGAGCACCAGCTTCACGTCCCCATAGCCAGCCCGCTCCAGGTTACCGCGGGCGAACTCGCAGGTGACGGAGTTAATCTCCACCGCCACCACTAGGCCGGTCTCCCCGACGAGCTCCCAGGCCAGGGCCGCGCCGTACCCCGAGCCAGCCCCTATCTCTAGTACCCTCATCCCCTCCCTGAGCCCAAGCGGCTCGTAGCTCACGGGGTACATGTAGGGCGCGCTTATGGTCTGCCTGCCGTCCCCCGGGATAGGGAAAGGCTGGTCGTAGTAGCTGTACTTCCTGTACCGGGGGTCCATGAACTCCTCCCGGGGCACCCGCAGCATGGCGTCGGCCATGGCCTGGGACCTGACATACCCTGCCCTGGTGTACCTTTTCACCATCTCCTTACGCTGCTCGGGGAACCCCGGCATACTTCCTCACCTCAGAAAAACGTGTCGCCGTATAAAAGATTGATATAAGGATGGTCAAGGGGTGACTATGGCGCCGGCCTTACGGAGCTTCTGGATCTGCTCGTCCGTGTAGCCAAGCATCTCCTTGAGGACCTCGGCGGTGTGCTCGCCCAGCAGGGGCGCTGCCAGCCTTATCGTGCCGGGCGTGGCGCTCATCTTGAGCGGGAACCCCGGCATACGGACTTTCCCAGCGGTCTTGTGCTCGATCTCTACTATGGTGCCCCGCGCTTTGACGTGGGGGTCCTCGATGGCCTCGTCTATCTGCAGTATGGGGGCCACGGGGACGCTCACAGCCACGAGGGCGTCGACCACCTCGTCCACCTTCTTCTCGCTCACCCAGTTCTCCAGCACCGTGCGGCCTGTGCCAAGATCGTCGACGCCCATTGCCGTCATCAGCCTCTGGTGCATGTTCGGGTCAGCCGCCACGTAGACGTAGCCGTCAGTGGCCTGGAACACCCCGAAGGTCGAAGGCCCCATGACCCTGTCCAGGCTGCGCTCCCATGGTAGTTTGCCGCTGAGGGTGTAGCCCGTGATCTGGACCCCGGTCTGAGCCAGCATACAGTCCAGCTGAGACACGTCAACCAGCTGCCCCTCACCGGTCTTGTCCCTGTGCCTGATGGCTCCGAGGATGCCCACGACCGCCCAGAGGCCGGGGTCCAGGTCGCCGTGCCAGGCAGCGGGGACGATAGGGGGGCCCTCCGGGTCAACGTTGTCTCCCGTGAGCCTGTACCAGCCGCTGTAGGCGCCGGCGATGGGCGCGAAGCTGGGGCGGTCCCTGTACGGGCCGTCCAAGCCGAAGCCGCTGAGGCTGGCGTAGATGATGTTGGGCTTAATCTTCTTCAGATCCTCGTAGCCAAGGCCCAGCTTGTCCATGGTGCCCCGCTTGAAGTTCTCGACGACCACGTCGCACTGCTTCACCAGCTCGTAGATGATCTCCTTCGCCCTCTGGTCCTTGAGGTTTAGGCTCACATCCTTCTTGTTCCGGTCGAGGTAGTGGAAAACGCTGCTGACGCCCCCGAAGTGGGGTGGGTAGAGCCTGGCGATCTCTCCCCAAGGGGGCTCTATCTTTATGACGTCGGCGCCCATGTCGGCCATGATCATGGTGCTGAAGGGGCCGAAGTACACGTGGCTGAAGTCTAGGACACGAACATCGTCAAGCATACCCATAGGATGTTCACCGAATCTCAATAAGTCACAGGGCATAGCGTTTAAAGTTTGTGAGCATGATGAATCGATGGAAATTCTAGACTCTCTTGATGTCTCCGCCAACAGAGACTATCAGGCGCTGCGTCGGGATCATCATACCTGTGGCATCCAGGGCGCGCTGGGCGGCGACGTTTAGCGCGCTGCAGCAAGGCACCTCCATGTGAGCCACGGTCAGGCTCCTCACGTCGTTTCTCCTCAACATCTCCGACAACTTCTCGACATAGTGGTTTATGTCGTCGAACTTGGGGCACCCCACAACGACGGTTCTACCCTTGAGCAGCATTTGATGGAGCGCCGGATACGCGACCGCTGTACAGTCAGCCAACAGAAGCAGATCCGAATCCCTGAGGAATGGCGCCTTGACGGGCACAAGGTTTAACTGGACAGGCCAGTGCCGGAGGGCAGACGGGGTTGGCGCCTCAACGTTCTCCGCCGCCGTGCCACCCTCAAGCAATTGGACCTGGGATGCTGGGCAGCCGCATGCCAGTGTTTCACCTTTTTTCAGGGTCTCTAGGTGTTCGTGGACCGCCTCCTCGTCGAACTCGGGGGCCTCGCGTTCTATGATGGCGATGGCGTCCTGTGGACAGTGGCCTAGGCAGGCCCCGAGGCCGTCGCAGTAGGCGTCGTCTACTATCCGGGCTTTGCCGTCTATTATCTGGAGGGCGCCTTCGGCGCAGTTGGGGATGCATTGGCCGCAGCCGTTGCATTTCTCCTCGTCTATGTCGACGATGCTTCGCTTAACCATCACACACACCGATGAACATTACTTCATATGAACGTTGTTTCATGTCTTGATTTAAGGGTTGCTGCATAGATACACAAAGAAATAAAGACCCAGCCAAGCAAATAGGAATGAACACCGGTGGCGAAGAAGGGTAGATTGGGGAAGCTCTTGGCCTCGCTGAGGAAACTCCCACACAACATAAAAGAAGGCATACTCGCCTACGAGAGAAGCTACAGGGAGGGGGTGAGGAAGTACGGGGTCTGGTGGAAGGTGTTCCAGTGGAGCATGTGGCTCTTCATACTGATATTCATCGGCACCGCGGTCATCGCATTCGTCTACTATCTGCCCAAGATAGAGATGGTTAGACACTTCTAGGCCGCTTTCCAGAGACGATCCCCCACGTAGTGGAGGTTCTCCAGCACTTTGCCTTTCCTGGCTGCCTCTATGTCGGAGGAGCTCTTCAGAGCCCTGCCTACGGCCAGGGCCTTTCCGTGGGTGACGTCTCTAACCACGACGAGGTCGCCGGCCATGAAAGAGTCCATGTCCGTTACCCCGGGAGCCATGACGTCGGCTCCGTTGCAGACGTATGGTATGGCCCCCATGTCCACTACCACCCTAGGCAGCCGGTCAACGTGGGTGCCGCCCAAGTACGGGTAGAGGTCGTCGCCGTCCCTCACGAACTCTATGACGTCGTCCAGCAGGTACACCGTGGCTTCATCCAGCAGTGCGGACTCGAACCTCTCTGCATCGATCTCGCCGAACAAAGACGACAGCTCTTCGACTAGCTTGTTCGCTGTCCTCCTCCTCAGTGACTTTCTCTTGCTTAACATCAGACTACGGAAGAATGCGGACGAGGCAATAAAAGTTGGGGGTTAGAGGCCGTCCTTGAAGGCCTTGAGCCGTTTCACGGCTTCCTTTAGGGTTGGGATGGGCTTCACCAGTGGCACCCTTATGAAGCCGTCTGCGCCGAAGCGGCTGCCGGGGCTCAACCGGAGGCTCTGGCTCTCATTGAGCTTGTCAAGGAACTCCACGCTGCCCATGCCTGTGCTGCGTACGTCGAACCAGGCGTAGAACGCCCCCTCGAACATGTGGCACGGCCAGCCCATATCGTCCACCGCCTTGACGAAGTAGTTTCGCCTCTTCTCGTACTCGTTACGCCTTTCGTCGACGTACTTGAAGTCGCCTCGTAGACACGAGATCCCAGCCCTGAACACGAAGGTCGCGGGGCGGGGAGCCGTCATGGCTCTGATCTTGGTCGCCTTCTCTAGGTACATGTCCGGGACGATGTTGTAGCCGAGCCTCCACCCGGTCATGCTGAAGGTCTTGCTGAAGCTCATGATGCCCAGGGTGCGTTCCTTGTAATCGTCGCTGAGACCGGCGATGCTCACGAACCTGTTGCCGTCGTACACGAAGTGGAGGTATATCTCGTCGGCTAGGATGGCCATGTCGTTGTCCACGGCCAGGTCTCCCATTACCTTGCACTCCTCCTCGTTGAACACGGTGCCCGTCGGGTTAGACGGGTTGCATAGAAGGACCGCCCTAGTTTTGGGCGTCACGTAGTCTGCGATGACGCCCGGGTCGGGGTGGTAGTTCCTCTCCTTGAGCAGGGGCACGGTGTTCATCTTGACGCCCATGCCGTCGAAGATGCTCCTGTGGCCCATGTAGTATGGGGTGAACATGAGAACCTCGTCGCCCTCCCGGAGGACCGTGGCCAGGGCCACGTAGAGGGCCGCGCTGCTGCCCGCAGCGGGTATGACTTGCCTCGGCTCGTACTCTACGCCCGTGAACTTCTTGTAGTAGTCCACGACCGCCTCGTTGAATCTCTCGGGGTAGCCTGAGTAGTGGGGGTAGTGGGTGTTCATCCCACCCTCGATGATGCCGAGGAGAGCCTCGTTGATCGCGTACTGGGGGGCCTCAACGTCCGGGTCTCCGGCGCTTAACAATATCTGTTCCTTAGGCAACTTGTCACGCCTCATTGTTAGGCATAGACACTACTATTTAATAGGCTTGATAAGTCATCGACGCTCTCTTGGAGGATAAATCGTCCATTGATATGTATCGTAATCAAGTAACACTGGTTGATAATCCTTTAATTACTTTGAATTTAAACGAAAGACATGTCCATGAGAAACTCCAAGTACCAGACGTCGATGCAGATACTGGAGACCATCAGCGACGGCAACACCAGCCTCGTGGAGATCATGGAGACCACCTACGTCAACACTAAGAAGGCCAGAGAGATCGTCGGGCAGCTCGTCCAGCAGGGCTTTTTATCTCAGGGTTACAACGAGAGAGGCCAGAAGACGGACACCTTCGAGATGACGAAAAAAGGCAACAAGACGCTGGGGGAGTTTAAGAAGGTGGAGGAACTCCTGAAGGTCCACGCGCCTGAGATGCTAATAGCTAAAAAAGAATAGGTTAGAATAGGAAGCCTGCTCTGAGCGGGTCGTCGGGGTCGATGACTACCTGGTTGAAAGCGGTTATGTAGGCGGTGGCCATGACGTCGGGGACTATGGCCTTGTATTTACCCGCCTTGACCTCTTTCGCGATCTTACCCACCATCACCGTGCCTATGGTGGACTCGAACTTCACCTCGTCCCCGGGTTTCAGCTCGCCTTTACCGTACATGGCGGCCATGCGGGCGTTGGTGCATGTGCCTGCGGGGCTGCGGCAGCTCTGTTTGGGCCCGAACACGTTCCAGTGCCTGCTCGTGTACTCCTTCTTGGTGGGCTCGTTGTAGAAAGTCACCAGGTCGAGTATCTTCAGCTCTGGGTACTCGGGGTGATCCAGCTCTATCTGGTCCTTGATGTAGTTCCTCATGTCCCAGCCCAGGGGGATCCAGTAGTCCTTGTTCTCCAGAGTCGGCTCCAGCCCGACGCTGTCCGCGTCTACGAAGGCGTACCAGAGGCCGCCGTACGCGATGTCCGCCTCGACCTCTCCGACGTCGGGGATGTCGAACTTCATGGTCTTCCAGTAGAAGCTGGGCACGCCCTGCATGTAGATGGCCTTGGCGACGCCGTCCTCGACCTCGACCTTTGTCCGCACGAGGCCGGCCACCGTGTCGAACGTGATGTCTGTGACGGGCTCCTTGACGTCTACCATGCCTGTGTTGACAAGCGCGGCGCTGCAGCTGTAGGTGCTGTCGCCGCAGGCGCTGAAGTATCCGTCGGTCCAGAGGTATATGACGCCGACGTCGGCGTCGGGGTGGCACGGCTCGGTGAGCACGGCGCCCAGCATGCCCTCGAATCCCCTGGGCTCCTTGAGCATGGTGCCTAGGAGGCTGTGGTAGTGGTCCTTGAAGTATTTCTGCTTCTCCTGCATCGTCTTCCCTATGAGCTTGGGGACGCCGCCCACCAGCACGCGGGTGGACTCTCCGCTGCAGTGGGTGTCGATGCACGAGAGATACCGTTTAAACTTCAACTAATCACCGTGTGTAGGTATTTCCCGCTGCCTTTATACGATTATCGGGGACACCCATCAAACAGGTCACTCGATGAGGGGTTAAATACGTAAAAACACAGTATGAGGTGACGCTAATGGAAGTGGTCAGAGGGGCAGCCTATTTCTTCTCGGGGGCCCTAGAGATTCTGATCCCTTTTGGCCTCGGTTACACGCTGAAACGTAGATTAGGGGTAGACTGGAGGTGGTTCTTCGTCGGGGCCATGATGTTCCTCGCCTCCCTCATAAGGTTCCCGCTGAACAGCTACGTCTCATCCGCGGTTTGGACGCTGGGCTATGGGGACACCTTGACTACGCTCATCTTGGCGGCTTTCCCGTCGCTCACAGCCGGTATCTTCGAGGAGGGAGCCCGATACATAGCCTACAGATACGTGGTAGAGGAACACAGTCTCAGGAACGGGCTCATGTATGGAGCGGGTCACGGCGGCATAGAGTCAGTTTTCATAGTAGGAGTCAACGTCCTCACGTTGGGCGTTATATTGCTGGTCAACCCACAGTTGATCCCCCGCCAGCTCCTTGAGTCCATCCTGTTGTCGCCAGCCTACTTGCCGCTAGTCGGGCTGTACGAGAGGCTTGGGGCGATTACGCTTCAGATAGGGCTGTCCGTCATGGTGCTGGAGTATTTCAGGAGAAAGGACGTGAGGTACCTAGTCGGGGCCGTGGCCATACACTTCTTGGTTGACTTCGTAGCCATGGCGACCTTAAAGTATGGCTGGGTATACCCGGAGTTGATGATCACCGTGGTCGCGTTGGTAACGGGTTACTGGGTGACCAAAAAGGCGAGAGACGAGGGCCTCACAGCGTGAATGGCTTACCTTCCTTTAGCACATCCTCGGGCAGCTTATCCTTCCATTTAGCCAGCCACTCAAGGTCTCGCTCTCTCTCCCGGAGGTCGTCTGGCATGAGCTCCGGGATGGTCTCGACGGCGCTGCCTATGGGGTACCATCTGCCGCACTCGGGGCAGCGCAGGAGCCCCTCCTCGACCTCGACTAGGTTTAGGTATCTGTAGAGCACGTCTATCCCCTCGGGGTGGTCTCTCAGCAGCCCCTTCTCCTCGTGGCTGTTCTCGAAGGACAGTCGGTTGAGGAACTTTTTTGCGTCGATGTACAGCTCCTGGGAGTAGGTGGAGCCCGTCTCGTCGGTGATCTTCTCAAGAGCCGGGGGGCTTATGGTGCCGTCGGCTATCTGCTTGGCGAGGTGCGAGTACTGTTTCTTGAAGTGGACGGTGGTGACTCCGGCGTCTCTGTTTATCTTCTCAAGCTCCGCCTCGGTTGTCTCCCACTTGAAGAAGTAGGCTTCTAGGGGGTGGTGTTTGTCGATGGGGCATGCGAGTATGTTGAGGAGCCAAGGCTTCATCTCGTTTCAAACTAGACTGTCTGTGACGGAATAAAAGAATATGGAGCTGCTTTCACGGCGGCGAGGGGACCGTATCCTTGTCGTCGTCTAGCTTCTCGATCTCAGCTGGACCGCCTGGGGGCATCTTTACCACTATGGTTCCCTCGTGGGCGTATTCTGGGAGCTTCTGCACGCCGTCGTCGCGTTCCTCGCGCTCGTAGCAGCCCTCAGTCGTCAATATGACGGCGCCCACCTCTTCCAGCGCCATTATTGACGTCGGGTGGGGGAACAGCCCCCGCTGCAGCGTGAAGTCGCCGACGTCCTTGGTGGAGTACTCCTGCCTCGTGGATATCACCGCGGTCTCGGGCATCATCTTCTCGTAGACGTCGAGGGGGGTCCCGTGCATGCTGCCGTGGTGGGACACCTTGACGACGCTGCAGGCGAGCTGGTTGACCATCTTCGTCACCAGCGGCTTGTGCTCGTCTGGCCTCTCCAGACGCGGATACTCGTCGGTTATGTGGGCCCAACTGTCGTACTCCGCGTCCCCGGCCAGTATGGCGACGCCGGAGCCCGCCCGCCGCACGTCGAGCTTGCTTCTGGTTCCCTCGTACTCGTGTGACCGAGTCAACAGGTATTTCTCCCTGTGGTTCTCGAACCTGAGCACTATGGAGGCGTTGTTCATGTCGACGCCGTAGGTGGCGTATTTATTGCGCAGCCTTATGCTGGGTGAGATAGCGGAGATCTGCACGCTTCCGTAGTACCACTCCATGCCGGAGCTGACCCTGAGCACCTCGACGTGGTTGTCCAGCGCGGCGCGGAGTATCTTCATATAGGTCTGGGAGGCGTGCCTGAAACCGCTGTCCCATAGCTTCGCCGGCCTAGTTGTAGGGGACTCGATGAAGTTCTTTATGCCTCGTATGTGATCGATGTGGGGGTGGGTGGCGCATATGAACCTCAGCTTCCTGTCACCCGGTCGCTTATCGACGAGTTTGTTGAGATATTCATTGGTCTTGTCGTATGTGCAGCAGTCTACTAACCCATAGGACCTCTTCCCGTTTTCGTCCTCGGGAAACTCCACGATGATGCTGTCCCCGAAGCCCACGTTGAGGACGTGGAACACCAGATCCTCTGGTTCGACGTTACTGGGCATCAACCCCTCCTCCGTGTGACGACCTCGTTGTACAGCCACTTCAGGTCGTCCTCAATCTCTGGGAGAGTATCCACCCGTATGAAGGTGCGTTTCCTGGGGTTACGTTTGATGACGAAGGAATTGGCTACCCTGTTCATCTCGAATGACCCCGAGAGATACACCTGTCCTTCACCGAGTTCGCCCCACTCGGGGGCAAGTTTAGGGTGGATGCCCCAGGTTTCCTTGACCAGGCTCCAGCAGTTGAAGCATTCCTCGTCTTTATGGTGAAGCCAGCTTAGATCGTCGCTAGTGATTATGAACTCCACCTCATCTCCCCAGATCTCCTCGTCGATCACGACGCCCATGTCGACGCCGTCCTTCATCTCCGCTACGAGGAACCTGACAATCTTCTCGTCCAGTCTCTCGTCGACGGTGATGCGCCAGACGTCGCCTTCGCTGTACTTCATAAATCTTTCATTTACCCAAAGGTAAAAGCCAATAATAAGTGATAGGTAGAGGGTCACCTGAAGAGGGGATACTTCTTGAGGTTTGGGAACGCCGACTTGGTCCAGCGGAGCCTATTCTCCGGGTCTTTCATTACCCAGTTGTACATGTGCCAGAAGTTCTTCCCCCACTTCTCGGTTCGATCCTCCCGGGGCTCGTAGCCGATGTTACGGAGCTCGTCGGTGTAGGCCTGCTCCACGAGGAACTGGGCTCTTCCCTCTATCTTCCCACGCTCGATGCGCTCCTCGCCATACCTTTCTAGAAGGGCCTCCGCCGCCTCGTTGAGGACGTCGCCGGTGCAGATCAGGATGTTCTCCTCTTCGCCGAGCCCGAGCCTCTCCACGAGCCTAAGGGCTATCCTGCGGGCCTCGTTCAGGTGCCTCTTCTTGCCGTACACAGGCTCCTGGAAGTACCTCACGTCGATCATGTCGTATATGAAGTGGTTGGTCTCTGGCCTGTAGGCGCCTATGACGACGCCGAAAAGGATGTCCCCTGTGCCCGCGTCGTCGATCTCGATGGTCAACGCCGTGACCTAGGACAGGTTCTTCAGCTTCTTTACGATCTCCTGGGCCTTGGGGAACCTGATCTCGCCTGAATCGACGAGGAGCTTGACAGCCTTCTCTATCAATGGGCCGGAGGCGCCGGCCATGACAACGAGGTTCCTGGCGTGGAGCCTCATGTGGCCGTGCTGAATACCCTCCTGTGTGAGCGCCCTGAGGGCGCCGAGGTTCTGAGCGAGCCCGACCGCGCACATCACCTTAGCTAGGTCCACCGCCTTGTCTACGCCCAGTATCTTACGGGCTACCTGAGCCATGGGGTGGCTGCGGGTGGCGCCCCCGACGAGGCCCACGGCCATTGGGAGGGTCATCTCTCCGACGAGGTCGCCGTTCCCGTCCCTGCTCCACCGGCTCATGCTCTTGTACTGGCCGTCCTTCACGGCGTAGGCGTGGGCGCCAGCCTCTAGGGCACGGTGGTCCTGCGCGAAGGCGAGGGCGATGGCGGCTACGCCGTTCATGATGCCCTTGTTGTGGGTGGCCGCCCTGTAGGGGTCGGCGTCCGCGAAGGCCCAAGCCGAGACTATGTTGTTGACCGCTTTTTCGCCGCCGATGTCTTCTTTCTTCACCTTTCCCTTGACCGTGATGAGCCTCCTGTCGGCGAGGTTGCTTATGATCCTGAGCAGCGTCCTTCCGCCTGTGAGCTCGGCTAGGGTGGGCGCCAGAGCCTCAGCCATGGTGTTGACGGCGTTGGCCCCCATGGCGTCCCTGCAGTCCACGAGGAGGTGGACGATGAGCATGGGGCCCTCCTCTGTCTCGATGGGCCTAAGCTCAATGTCTTTGGCTCCTCCTCCGAACCTGACAAGCACCGGGTCCAGCTCGTTCGCGGACTCGATGAGCGTGCCCTTGTTCTCCTCTACCGCTTTAACCGCGGCGTCCATGTCCGGGATGTCGAGCACCTGAATCTGGCCTATCATGACGGGGTCCGTGGCTCTGGCCTCTATGCCTGCGCCGTCCCTCATGAGGCGGGCCATGTTGCTGGCCGCGGCGACGACGCTCGGCTCCTCGCCTGCCATGGGCACCAGATAGTCTCTGCCGTCCACCCGGAAGTTGACGGCCACGCTGAACGGGTAAGCTATGGTGCCGATGACGTTCTCGGTCATCCGGTCGGCCGCCTCCATGGTGAGCCCGCCCCGGGACCCGAGGATCTCCACCTCCTCCGGGGTCAGACCCGTCTTTTCGGCTATGATGCTGATCCTTTCCTCTACTGGCTTCTTGTAGAACCCTGATATGCGGCTCGAAAACTCTGAGGACAATGATATACCTCGTTTTCGGTTCATTGAATCAACCAGAGGATATAACGGTTTCGCGATACCCGGGACAGTTTATATTGCTGAGCTCCCCATGGTTTAATGGTGTCTATGGATAAAGCGTTGGTATTGTTAACCGTTGAGCCGGGGATGGGTCCAGAGGTTCTTGAGGTTTTAACGAAGATAGAGGGAGTGGTTGAGGCGCACTTCCTATATGGGCCCTACGATGCTTACGTGATGATCGAAGGCGAAAACACTACCGTGCTGCACGACATAATCATAGACAACATCAGACAGACTGAGGGGATCAACACCACCATGACCTGCTTCATCGCGGAGTAACCATATTTTTTTAAAAGTCGACGATGTGAAAAAACTTAATTGCGTGGGTCCATTCCATACTGCGTTTAGGTGCTCTCCACTTGTCTGAGAACAGGCTCAAGCTGGTGTCCGTCGGCGGGACCTTCGACGTGATGCACAAGGGCCACTGGTTTCTCCTCGAGGAGACTTTCAACGTCGGCGACCAAGCCATAGTGGGGATCACCACGGACGAGTTCGCTGCCACCCTGAAGAAGGAGCACAAGATAGACTGCTACGATAAGAGACACCGGGACGTCGTAAACTTTCTACGGGATAGGGGGTACTACGAGCGCGCCAAGATCGTCCCCATCAGCGACCCGTTCGGGCCCACCGTCGACAGCACCGACATCGAGGGCATCATAGTGAGCGAGGAGACGGAGCCCACAGCCGAGGTCATCAACCAGATGAGGGTTGAGAGAGGGCTGAGGCCGTTGCTGATGTTCGTCATCACCATGGTGCTGGCCGAGGACGGCAAGCCCATCAGCAGCACCAGGATCCGTAGACAGGAAGTGGACCGCTACGGGCGGCTAATAGGCTAGGCTAGGCACTTCATCAGGTTCTCGTAGGTTATGTTTCCGCCGCTGAGTATCAGCCCCACCTTCTTGCCCTTGAGCTGATCCTTGATCTTCGTGGCTGCGGCGAGTGAGGCGGCTCCTGCGCCCTCTGCGACGGTGTGCGCCTTGTCTACGTACGTCTTTATGGCTTCCCTTATCTCGTCCTCGGAGACGAGTATGAAGTCGTCTGCGAGGTCTCTCAGCATCCGGGTCGGCAGCTCGAACGCCTGCCTTGTTGCGAGCCCGTCGGCCATCGTCTTCGCGGAGTCGGTTGACTCCAGGGCTCCGCTCTTCCAGCTCCTGTAGACGCTTGGCGCGTTCTCTGCTTGGACGGCGACCACCTTGGTCCCGGGGCTCAGCGCCTTGTATACGAGGCCGACGCCCGCGCAGTTGGTGCCCGCCCCGACCGGGCTGAACACGACGTCCAGGTCTGGCTGGTCCTCTATCATCTCGAGAGCCATGGTGCCCACGCCCGCTATGAGGAGGGGCTCGTTGCCGCTGTGGATGTACCTGTAGCCGTGCTCCTCGGCCAGCCGCTCGGCGTTCAGCCTGGCGTCGTCGAAGTCTCTGCCGTGCTCGACGATCTCGGCGCCGAAGCTCCTGATGCCCGCGACCTTTGTTGGGTTGGCGCCGTCCTGGACACACACGATGGCCTTGACTCCGAAAATCCTGCTGGCGAGGGCGATGCTCTGGCCGTGGTTGCCTGTGCTGGCGGTTATGACGCCGCGCTCCCTGTCCTGCATGGGCAGCTGGCTGATCAGGTTGATGCCTCCCCTGATCTTGAAGGCCCCCGTGGGGTGGTGGTTCTCGTGCTTCACGTAGGCCTCAACGCCGAGGTACTCGTTTAGGGTCGGGTAGGTGTGGAACGGCGTCTTTAGGAGGTATGGCCTTATCCTGTTCCGCGCCAATAGGACGTCCTTCAGTGTTGGTGCTTCCATGTTTGAACCCAGAGTGGTCTACGCTTTTAGCACTTTCAGTCGCGTCCCACCCTGAGCGCGGTGGATAACGGTTTTAACTCCGCTCGGCCCCGCGTTCCACATGGGTTACACGGGCTCCGCCGTGCTGCCTCTCCACGGCGGGAGGGCGCCCAGGTGGCTGTTCAGCCGCATGGTGCAGATGGCGGAGTGCATCGTGGACATATTGATAGACGAGTACGGGCGCAGGGGGCTCCTGGAGCGGCTGAGCGATCCCTGGTTCTTCCAGAGCCTGAGCTGCGTGCTGGGCTACGACTGGCACAGCAGCGGCACCACCACCGTCACCTGCGGCGCCCTCAAGGAGGCCATGGACAGGGAGAGTCTGGGCGTCACGGTGTGCGGCGGAAAAGGCAGGACCAGCCTGAGGACGCCCAGGGAGATACGTGAGATGGGGCAGGTCTTCGGCCTCAGCGGGTGGAGGGTGGACGGCCTAGTGTACGCCAGCAGGATGGCCGCCAAGGTCGACAACAGCCTCGTCCAGGACGGGTACCAGCTCTACCACCACTGCCTCATGTTCACCGAGGACGGGGACTGGATCGTCGTCCAGCAGGGGATAAACGAGGAGAGGGCAAACGCGAGGCGCTACCACTGGGGCCTCGACCACAGGGGCTTCATCGTGGAGCCCCAGGGAGCCATACTCTGCGAGACCCGCCTAGACAGGGCCCTCGACATGACTAGCAGGGATAGCGCGAAAAACCAGGATACGTGCGTAGACATAGTGAGGGAGAGCCCAGAGAGGCTGAGGAGGATGCTTGTCAAGCCGCCGCCGGAGGGCCAGTCGAGGCTCGACGGATGGACGGGCCAGAAGTCCCTCGTGATGCCCCGGTCGGTGAACTGGGACGCGGTGAGGGCCGCGTATAACTTCCAGCCCCGAAGCTACGAGGAGCTCGTCTCCATACGGGGGGTCGGGCCAGGCACCGTGCGGGGGCTCGCCTTGGTGGCGGAGCTCGTGTACGGGGACGGCGCCAGCTGGCGCGACCCGGTCAGGTTCAACTTCGCGTTCGGCGGCAAGGACGGCGTCCCTTTCCCGGTCGAGCGGAGGGCCATGGACGAGGCGGTCCAGGTGCTGAGGCAGGGGATAGAGGCCTCAAAGATGGGGCGGAACGATGAGCTCCGCGCTTTCAGTAGGCTCAGAAGATGCGTGCCACCGAGCGCCCCCGACGCCCTCAAGACCGTGCTGTAACGTTTGATGGCTTAACCCTTCTATCGGACACGAACATGAGGACGATGGCCGCCGTCACCGCCACGCCCAGCCCCGCAACCAGGTACAGCTCCCCCCTCGGTATCCCTGACTCCACCCGACCGGCTTCGTCAGTTATCTCCACATACACGGTGCTTCCGATGAACCTCGCGCGGGTGCCAAGCGATTCCCCGATATACGGCTGCCTGTTCACGTCGAAGCAGGGTATGATGTTCGACTCATACTCCGGGGCACCGGATATCACGTCCAGCCCCCCGTCCACCTGCACCAGCGTCAGGTCCACGGGGAGCCAACCCCACGGCGGCACATAGATCATCGCCCAGGCATGCCACCCGACTCCGTCCCTAGTGTCTTTAAGGTGGCCCTCCCACGAAGTCTCAGAGTCCTCAATGCCTGGGTGTATCACTATCCCCACCTGTAGGTACGCGGGGATGCCCAGGCTGCGGCACATGGATATCAGGAGGATGGACTGGTCGTCGCAGTCCCCGAGCCCGTCGACGGCTGTCTGGTTAGGGTACCGGGGCACCTCGAAGTTACAGTACTCGGTGTTAGCGGCTAGCCAGTCTATCATGTTCACCACGGCGTCCAGCACGGTGGGGGATCTTCCAGCAACCTCGTGGGCCAGCTGGGACACGTTCGGGTCTTCGCTCATGAAGGTCTCCGTCGAGCCCGTGTAGTTGTCCACGAGTTCGCTTGGGATCGAGTCGAACCCCTCGGCATCTGTGAAGCTCAGCTCAGGCCAAGGCTTGGGTGAGGACTCGATCAAGTAAGTGGCCGTGAATGAAACTTCCTCTCCCGGGCCTATGGTGAGCGGTACGTCGACGACCGCCCATCTGTTGCCGTCCTCGTCCGTCAACGTCTCGCCGAGAGGCGTGTCGGACTCCGTTATATCCACCTCTTGCCGCTCCGTGTCCTTGAACAACGGGATCGCGAAGTCCTCACGGAAAAGCTCCACGGCCTCTGTGCCCCTGTTCTCGAAGCGATAGGAGAGCGTGTACCTGTACTTGACGGGTGCAGCCGCGGAGACGACGGGGTGAACCGAGATAAGTATTACCAGGGCCACGAGGGCGGCGTTTCTTTGTCTCAACTATCGCTCCCTTTGGGTTTCGAAGGGTGGTTTATCTAGTTTCCCCCGGAAAGAAGGGGGGGTTACTCGACGTGGACCCTGAAGAGGTCGATATCTCCCTGCAGGTAGGGCAGGAAGTTCTCGACGCTCTTCCTTACGTCCTTGGACTGGGTGATGTACCGGCCCACTATGAGTACGTCCGCCCCGCTCTCTAACGCGATCTGCGCCGTGTGCGGCCTTATGCCACCGGCGACAGCGATGAGGAGCTTCCTCCCCTCGAAGGCCTTCCTTATCTCGGGGATGTACCCCCACCGGGGCTCGCTGGTCTTCTCGGCGTCTATCGCCCTGTGCAGTATGACGCCGTCGGGCAGCTCCCTGAGGCTCTTGAGCTTCTCGACGGGGTCGTCCACCTGCATCATGTCGAGGAAGCTGTAGATGCCGAGCCTCCGGGCCTCGTAGACGAACTCGTCCACGGTTGCCGTGGATGCCGCGCCCGCGCAGCAGACGGCGTCGGCTGTCTCTTCGAAGGCCATGTCCACCTCCACCTTGCCCACGTCCATGGTCTTCAGGTCTGCGATGATGAAAGCGTCGGACGCGAACTCCCTCATCTCCTTGATGACGCCTACCCCGCTCTTCTTGATGAGCGGCGTGCCGGCCTCAAGTATGATGCTGTCGTTCCTTGGCACCTGCTCGATGACCCTCCTAACCGCCTCCACGCTGGGGAGGTCGAGGGCTATCTGCAGGTACGGTGGACGCCAGAGCCTGGGCGGCCTGAAGCTCATCAGGGGGTGCCTCGCCCGGTCCTTGTCGTACTGCACCTTCTCCCACGGCGGGTAGTTGGAGAGCGCCCGCCTGATGGAGAGCTTTGTGGCGCTGTAGTTGTACTGGTAGATGCGGCGCTCGTCCTCGGCCGCCGGGTGGATGAACACGCTGGCGACGACCACCCAGTCGTCCAGGACGTTCATGGGTATGACGCCCTCCTCCACCGAGTCCGCTACCGCTTTGGCCACGGCTGCCTGGGCTGGCCCGAATATCTTCCCGGCGTCGGCCATGTCCTTGACGGTGACCTTGGGTATGATTACCGTGTGGGGCTTGGGGGGGAGGTTGGGCCTGATCACAGCCAGAAGCGGCGTGTGGCCCATTGATAGGCTGCTCAGGGCCTGGATGAAGGCGTTGCCCACTGGGCCGTGCTTGTCCCCTATGAGGAGGTCGACGTGCGCCACCTCGTCCCCCTCCCCGACGAGGGCCTCCCCTATGTAGAACGCTCCGCCGGGGTGGGACGCCTCCATGCTGAAGGAGTCGATGGAGGCTCTGACGGCCTCGCTGACTGAGCTGAACCGTCCCTGCTCCACGAGCCCCTCGAGGAACTTGTTCTGTTCCTGCGTTATCCTACCTGGGGCTCTAACAAGCCCTTTATCTTCACTCAAATCGATCAACGGGTATGAACCACACGTACAAGTATATAACCTTTAAGAGAGGCTGTGTCCTCCCTGTGACACAGATCCTCAGGATGTTGGTGGATTTATGCATAAATCTGGTTTTATCATCGTTTCTGTGTCACAGAACCAATGAAATTGTGACTGTGACTTCGACGCCACCCTTCAAAACCCTTCTGAAGCTGTCGGGGATGTCACAGGCAGCCTTGTCAGCCCCCACCATGAGAGTGCGACTACACACATAGCCGCTCTTCCGGACTACGATGTCACTCGGGTCGGCGTATGTTAATCCGGGGTGGCCTCTACCTCTAACCGTGAACTCATCGCCGCCCGCTTCAAGTTTCAACGAGATTTCCGTTTCCCGGCTTCTAGCCGCGTCCTTTAAATGGTCCGGTAGGTCCAGCAGGCCTTTCTCGGCGCTCACGGCCACGATGCAGTCTCCCCGCGTGGAAAGATGCTTGTCTCTGGTGGTCATCAGCGTGGTTCGGTGAGTCGATATGATGTTTGGGTGGCCCCGCGCCTTGAACGACGTGGTAAACATCACTGCCTCAGGCACCTATAGCTTCATCAGCCTTATCAGGTGCTGCTTTATCTGGCCCGACAGGCTTTTGTCCGGCTCCTTCCTCAGCTTGTATAGCTTCAGCTCCTCGATGGCGAACCGTATGTCCTCGGATATGAAGTGGTACACGAAGACCCCGGCCAGGCCACCCGCTAAAAACATGTAGTTGGCCAGCGGCAAGGACCTC
>CAYFYM010000266.1:0-5258 GCA_964347405.1 uncultured Candidatus Bathyarchaeia archaeon
GAGGCTGACGGATCAATGTATGAGGTCACAATGAAGGAGATTTTATCGGTTTCTTCTGTCTCGGTGTCCCTGACCCAAAGCCAGTGAGTACCGACTGTAGCCTCCGGTATCTTGAACCATACCTCGAAGTCTCCTGAAGCCTCTGCCTTGCTTGTGTTAACAAGACCAGCACCATCAATGCTGCTCCAAGGCTGCACGAAATCCCAGTAGAGCTCAACATCCTTGCCTGCGGTTACGTCTTCACCGACGACAGCAACCTTCTGCCCCTTACGACCACTAGATTTAGTAGCAAATGGCTCTTCAACTTCTGTCGTGTCTAGAATCGCGACGGCGCTAACCGTCATGACTGGCACGAAGCTCAGTAGAAGTGTTGTTAATACTAGTAGCGTTATTAGCTTCTTACTATTCATTTTCCTTTTTCACCTTTTTCGTCGCTAGACAGGGCGATCAGACAAGCTGACCAGTCCCCGTCCATCGATCGGGATTCACAACAAAGACTCCCTATATTAAGGTATGTCTACAACAGGCATGACCATGTATACAGGAATGAGATAAAAATAAAGAACACAACTGCATAAAACAGCGATAATACACTAAATATATACCCTATAATACATAATTAAAACTAATTTTACTAAACAAGCAGAGAATAAAGCAAACATACTTTGAGTAAAGAGTAAAAATACATCAATAAAGACATAAACTTTACAATAAAAATGTTAATTATTCCATCTTCCTAAGGAACTTCATCATGACCAAGCCGCGGAGAACCTCCCTGTCGTTCTCGACGTACCCGATCTCCTCCATGAACCCCACCAGGTAATGGACCAAGAGATCGGTGAGCTCCATCGACATACCGAACGACGTGCAGCGAACAGAGACAAGGAAATCCTCCTCCAAGATCTCCGCCTCGTCCAGGTTCCACGAGACCAGCAGATCCTTCTCCAAGAAACCGAAGACATCCTCCCCGTTAAGCTTCGTAGGCAGATAAGCCCCGTACCATCTACCGGACTCGTACCAGATACCCGTCAGCTCCTCCGCGTCCTCCCGGTACAGCCTCTCAACAAGATCCTTGAAGCTAGATCGATTGACCTGAATGCTGCCGGCGCCCCTCTGGACCGTGACAAGGCGGTACATGTCCACGGCCTCCTCCAGACCCGAGCCCATCTCGTCGACCCTGAAGGCCTGGCTGAAAACCTCTATAGCGTAATTAGTGACGCTGCTGCCAAGCCTACCAGAGACCAACCTGACACGGTTCGCGACCGCCGACGGCACCACTATGAACTTGGTGTCGTCAAGGAACTCCTCCACCACAGGCGTCACCTCTTGAACTCCATCTTCAGCATGCCCTTACGTATCTCCTTGCCGTTCAGCTCGAAGCCCAGCACCATCAGCACCTCCTCCATGAGCACGCTGAACAGCTCAGTGTACCCGGAGGACAGCCTCTCCCCGATGAACGACAGCTTCAGCCGCCTAGACGTCTCCTCGAGGCTGTACTCGGTGTTCCCCAGGGTGAAGAGCTCCAGGGCGTCCCTGAGGGCGCCTATCGGCATCTCGTGCTTGGCCTGGAAATACTTACCGTACCAGTGCCCCATCTCCTTGAATATCCCGGTGAACCGCTCCTGGTCCTCCTCGTAGGCGGCGTCCACGATCCTGTACAGAAGCTGCTCTATCGTGAACGTGAACCCTATCTCCTGAGCCCGCTCAAGCATCCACCGCTCGTCCACCACCTGCTTCAGGCTCAGCCCGATGCCCTCCACCCTGAGCGCCTGCTCCAGGATGTCGTTCACCGTCTGGTATACCGTCATGTCCTTGCGTTTTGCCAGCTCCACGATCCTGTTGGCGATATCCTCCTGGGCGGCCAGCATCTTCCGTCTAGAACTCGACAACTACGCCAACCACCCCACGCCATACCACGCTTCTGACTTTTACACTTTTTTAGACGGTCCACGATATAAGTGATCAGTAAAACCAATGCTTACGGTCCTTAATGAATACTATGAACCACCAGACGATAAATAGACAAGTATTTTCAACACCGTAGAACGAGTGAATAACACGTGATTCCATGGGAGTGAAGTCTCTCAAGATGACGACCCTCGCGGACAACCTGGTGCTGCGGGCGGGCCTCCACGGCCAGTGGGGCCTCTCGTACCTGCTGGAACTCGTCGACGAGAGGGGCGACGGTAGGAAGGTGATGTTCGACACCGGCAACGACAGAGAGCCCCTGCTCCACAACGTGAAGGAGCTTGAGGTGGACCTAGGCGAACTGGACGCCGTCGTGCTGAGCCACGGCCACGGCGACCACACCGTAGCCACCGTGGAGGTGGTGGAGGCCGCCGGCGGATGCCCCGTCTACGCCCACCCCCACTGCTTCCTGCCACGCCTCTACGAGGACAGACACGGCAAACGGACCAGGGGCGGCGTCCCGGAGGGCCAGGGCGTGGACGAGATCGAGGCGGCCGGCGGGGAGCTGATCCTCAGCAGCGAGCCCCGAGAGGTGGTGCCCGGGCTCTGGACCACGGGCCAGGTGCCGCGGGTCTCCGGGTTCGAGGAGGTCTCGCCGCCCACCGACGGCGGCAGGAGGATAGTGGTGGTGGACGGCGAGGAGACGGACGACCAGATACTCTGTGACCAGGCTCTGTGGACCGACGTTGAGGATGTGGGGCCCTGGCTGATAACGGGGTGCGCCCACTCGGGCCCCGTGAACACCGGGCTCCACGCAATGGAGCTGGGCGGCTTCACCGGCCTCCACGGACTCATCGGCGGCACCCACCTTGTCGGCCGCGACGACGCCTACATCCACAAGACCACAGAGGAGCTGCGGAGGTTCGGCCTCGGCTTCCTGAGCCCCTGCCACTGCACGGGCTTCAAGGCCATGGCCAAGCTCTACCAGGCGTTCCCCGAGACGTTCGGTGTGAACTACTGCGGCAGGGTGTTCGAGGCAGGCAGGGAGCCACGGCGCAGGGTCGTGTAGCTCACCACGGGTGGTCCTTGAGGCCGAGAAGCCAGGCCACGTAGTTCACCAAGTAGTGCATGGGCACCGTCACGGCCAGTATGGCGGCCGCCTCCCCCACCGTGGTGCGCTGGACGGGGTAGCTGAGCAGCACCGCGAAGGTTATGAAGTCGAGCTGATCCACCAGCGGCATGCCCTCCCCGGGCCTCAGGTTCCAGCGGCGCTTGAAGAAGCTGGCCACGATGTCGCCCGCCACGGCGCCGACGGACTGGAGGACGCCGCCCAGCGGGTTCCCCTGCAGGACGCCCACCGCGGCGCCGACGATTACGCCGAGCAGAGTCCCCTTGACGGTCTTGTGGCTTCCCAGGAACGGCTTGCCGTCGAGCCACTTCCTGCCGCCGTCCAGGGGCTCGCCGCCGCCGAGGACCACGGGGCTCGCGTTGGCGAAGTAGGCGGGTAGAAAGAGGTAGACTGCGGCCAGCACGGTCTCTAGGTTCATGGCTGCGACGCCGACGCTCCTGTCTCGGTTATCCAGATGTTAATGGCGTTGGGGCTGGATAGGGGTTTCTCCAGGGTCGCCTGCCGCATGCCCCGCCAAGGCGTCTTCTCCAGCTTCAGTATGGTGGAGCTCCAGTAGCTGAGGAGCCGCGGCGCTACGGGCTCTATCTGCGACGTGTCCAACACGCTGCGCACCTGCCCCGTCAACAGGAACGCCGCGCCGCTTCCCGCCGCCATCTCCGAGATGTACCCTAGCTGGCGGTTAAGTTCTTTGTTGACGCGGTACGTCCTCTCCTCGTCGACCGTCTCCCCCCTGTAGAGCCCCGTGACGCTGTCAAGCACCACCAGGTCCCCCGGCTCCAGCGCCGGCAGCTGCTCCAGGGTCTCGTCCTGCTCACGGAAGCTCAGCGGCGTGTGAAGGTGAAGCCTCCTCAGCAGCGCCCCGCCGCGCGGCTCGGCTATCTGGGTCAGCCGCCCCACGTTGAGCTTGTTGTCCGAGTCGATGTACACGGCCTTCGCCGCCCTGTGCTCGGCGAGGTGGCTCAGAGCCGCGGTGAGGCAGAGGCTGGTCTTCCCGGTGGCGGCCTCGCCGTACACGAGGCTCACGGAGCCGCAGGGGAAGCCGCCGCCGAGCAGCCCATCGAGGGGCCCCAGCCCCGTCTTCACCTTCTCGGTCCACCCGGTGATCACCTCAGGCCGCCTCCACGGTCGTCGACTCCAGCAGCCGCGACGCCTGCTCCCTCACGAGGACGTCAACGTTCCGCCGCGTCACGGCCTTCGTCGCCCCCACCCCCGTGACGCACGCGGCGCCCGCCGCCTGCCCCCTGAGCATCAACGCGGTGAGCGTCTCCTCGTCCAGGGCGCCGAGCCGCCCAGGGGGCACACCGTGGTCGATTAGCGCGTCGATCAGGCCCGCGCATAGGGCGTCGCCGGCCCCCGTAGGGTCCGCCTCCGTCACCCTGAACGCCGGCATATGGACATAGAGGACCCCAGTGGACGCGTGTAGCCCCTCGGCTCCGTCAGACACCGCGGCGAGCCCCACGCCCCGCGCCGCGAGGCCGCCGAGGACCTCCCTCGGCTCGTCGGCGCCCAGCATGTCCCTAGCCTCGTCCAGGTTGCAGTGGAGCACGTCCACGCCGCCCAGCGCGTCCAGCAGGCTCCCCCATCCACGAGTCGGCGGGACGACGTCCACCACGGTCAAAGAGCCGACTGCGTGGGCCGTGCCCAGAACCGAGTCGAGCCGCGGATCTACGTGCCTCAGGCCGCCCACCGTCCCCTGGTAGAACACCCTCGGCTTTATGTCCCTGAGGAGCGTCTCGACGCGCCGCGGCTCCAGCAGGGTGTTGGCCGCGAGCTCCGCGATGAACCTCCTGTCCTGGTTCCTCACTATCAATGCTATGTTCTTGGCCGTGGCGGCGCCCTCGGCCACCTGGGGATGCGTCTGCACGCCGCGGCTCCGGAGGAGGGCCACGGTGAGCTTCCCGAGGGGGTCGTCCCCCACGCAGCCCGTCGAGTGCACCCCGTCTCGCCCGAGCTGCACGAGGCCCAGCGCCACGTTGGCGGAGTGGCCCCCCGGCGAAAAGTGGATGCCCTTCGGGGCGTACACGAGGCTCCCCGGCGCCCCGATCTCCGGCAGGTCGGGCACTATGAAGTCCGCCAAGTAGCTGCCGGAGCAGAGGACGCTCATACGTATAAGCTGGGTTCCCATCGGTTTTTGAGGTTTCCCCAGCGACGTTAACAGGCAGAGGCGGCGTTTCCGCGGCCGGTCCACCTCCACCTAGACGCGGGGCTAGAAGACGGGGTG
>CAYFYM010000267.1:0-1808 GCA_964347405.1 uncultured Candidatus Bathyarchaeia archaeon
TAGGCTGGTCCCCGTGTCCAGGAGGAAGGTCTCGGCCTTCACATCGGCGTCCGGGTCCTGCACATTGAAGGCGGTTATCGTGTGATAGGTTAGCCGGCCTCTGGTCGCGTTGGGGTGCCATACGTCTTCGGCCTCGACGACGCACCACGACTTTCCTTCCCGTATGGTGGGGAGGACGACGATGTCGTCGTCGATGTAGGCGGGGTTGGTGACTATGAAGTAGAGGTGGTTGCCGATGAGGCGGCTGTTGAAGTAGAGGCCGTCCATGGTGAGCGCCCTCTCAGGCTCTGGAGATGAGCGGTCCATCATGTCATAGACCTCCACCCGGGTCTTGGGCTTCTCGTTATCGTACTCGGGCATCACTGCGTCGAAGAATACATCCGTGTACGGCTCGACGTAGCTGAAGACGATGAGCTTGTCGCCCGCCACGTAGAGGTCCTGCACCGTGAGGCCGACGTCGATCTCCGTTACCAGCTCGGCTTCCTCGGCCGGGTATGCCTTGACTATTAGAACCGATTTGCCTTTGGCTATGTAGATGTAGCCTCCGTCGGTCTTCACTATGTCGGCCTCCTCGACTCCCTCCACTTGGATGTTGGTGCCCGAGTAGTCTAGGCCGAAGCCGGACAGGGCGCTGGCCGCGTCCTTGGCCTCTGCCGCTGCCTGAGCGGCCGAAACGGCCGTGTCAGCCATCGTGTGGGCTGAGGGGGCCGGCACAATCTCGAAGAAGACATTCCCGCCTCGCATAGACCATATCGGATAGGATTCGCCTCTGTCTCCTAGGTACGTCTTCAGCTCCTCTGCGCTGCCGAACTGCCTCATGGAGCCGAAGCCTGTGAGGCTTTCCGCCGTGGGCACGTATACGCCGCCGAAGTTCCATAGGAACCCGCCCAGCAGGCCTCCCACCATGAAGGCCACCAGAGCGAAGGATGTTAGCTTCCGGGTGTCTAGGGACACCGACATGACTGGCATCCTCATCTCAATCGATCATACTGCCGCCCATATGGGATATAATCCTAGGCTTTTGAACACCCCGCGTCCATTGTTCTAACCCGTCGAACACGGGGAAACCGTTAAGCCGCGGGGTGGCATACATTACGGCGATCTGCGTTTGCGTTTCCTGTTAATCATGTCTAACCCGAGGATGCTGAGGCACTTGCTGGGGCTAGCGTCGGCCGCCATCGATAGGGGGCACAGGGTGACGGTTTTCTTCAACGAGGAGTCGGTGAAGCTGCTGGCAGAGCCCGGCGTGGTTGAGGGCCTCGACGCCGAGATGCTCGCGTGCGTGACGGCGGGCCAGTACAGCGGGGTGACGGACGATGACCTCGTGGAGGGGGCCAGATTCACGAGCCTTGGCGAGGTGGTGACCCTCATGGAGGAGTGCGACAGGACGCTGTTCGTGGTGTGAGTAACGTGGGGGAGGCGAGGCTCGTAATGAGGAAGCGGCTGATACCGGGCGCCAGGGTCGAGGAGGGGCTGCGGCTCTCGGCGGCGATGCTGGGGATGGACTACCCGCCTCTGTTGGTGTTCGTGGACAACGGCGTCGAGGTGCTGATGCCCGAGGCCCTGTACAAGAACAGCCTGAGGGACTATCTTGAAGTCGTGTCGCAGATGGTGGGGATATACGTGCTCGAGGAGTCCTTGGCTGAGAGGGGGTACACCGCGGGAGACTTGGAGCCGTCGCTGGGCGTCACCGTGATCGGCTTCGGCGAGCTGGCGGAGATGGCTAAACGATGCAGCGTGATAACGAGCTATTGAGGTGAAACCGTGAAGACTCTCGTGTTGATAAGCAGGGCTCACGCAGACACGGC
>CAYFYM010000268.1:0-6302 GCA_964347405.1 uncultured Candidatus Bathyarchaeia archaeon
AGCGGCGGCGAGGCCCAGCGGATAATGATCGCGTCTGCCCTCATCTGCAACCCGTCTCTGGTCGTCGCGGACGAGCCCACGAGCGACCTGGATGTCACCGTCCAGAGGCAGGTCCTAGAGTTGCTGAAGAGGGTTAAGGAGGAGTTCGGCCTCTCCATGCTGCTGATCACCCACGACCTGGGGGTCATAGCCGAGATGTCGGACCACGTGTACGTCATGTACGCGGGGAGGATCGTAGAGCACGGCGACGTCTACAGTATATTCGAGGACCCCGTGCACCCTTTCACGAGGGGGCTGCTGCGCTCCACACCCCGGATCGACTCGGACCGGTTCGAACTCGTCGAGATGCCTGGGGAGCTGCCTCAGCCACCGTACGACATACCCGGATGCGTGTTTCACCCGAGATGCAGCCACGTCGTGGACGCCTGCAGGGAGAAGAGGCCCGTGTTGACCGAGTATAAGCCCGGCCACCACGTGGCGTGCCAGCGGGCTGGAGAGGCATGACGTTCACTCGTGGCCTGTGTCCCACGTGACAGCTTCCATTTAAAAGTCGAGAAAAGAGGGGGGGTTGTTGGCTATATCTTCAGGATACGCTGTAGGTTCCCGCCGAGGATCTTCTCCCTAGTGACATTGTCCAGCCCGGCCAGCTCCACCGCCTTCATCTCGACGTCAAGGCTGCCGATGGGTGAATCCGAGGCGAAGACGACTCTACCGAGATCGAAGGCCTCCGTGTATCCCCTCTGGAAAGCGATCGTCGGGAAGGAGTGGGTCAACAGGAACAGGTTGCCACAGGCCTGCGCGGCCCTCGGAGCCCTGGCGCTCCTATCTGTGACGAAGTTTACTTTCCCGAAGCTCGAAGCGAGGTCGGCTACGTACTCTGGCGGGCAGAATATGGAGTCGCCTGAGTGGACGTACACCGGCGCCCCGTGTTTCTCCGCGACGCCTATCACATGCCTCGCTGCTTGGCCGCTGATGCCGTATCCGTCGTTGGTGGGGTCGAGCTTGACCCCGACGAACCCTCCCCCATCTAGTGCCTCGTCGACCCTCTTTTCCTCTTCCTCGAGAAGAGGGTTCGCCCTGTACAGCGCGGCCAGCCTCCCGGGGTGGCTCTGAGCCGCCGAAGATACACGCCTGTTGGCTTCGCGGTAGAACGGGCCCGGCGGCGGGGCGACCACAACTGAGACGTCTACCCCCAGCCGGTCCATGTCTGATATGAGGCGCGTGGGGCTCTGTTCCATGTAGATGGATTTGCCTAGATAGGCGTGTCCGTCGATCACCTTCATTCACCCACCTCCATGCCCAGGATCCGCGCAACGTTTTCCCCGAGGACCATCTCCTTCTCCTCCTCGGAGATGTCGCAGACTCTCACCTTCAGCATCTCGATCTCCGGTACGCCGAAGGGCATGTCGGAGCCGTAGATCACCCTGTCGGCGCCCACCCTGCTGACGGCCCGGGCGATGTCCCTATGGCTTCTGAAAGACGTCTCCAGTATGATGTTTTCGAACCAGCGGGCGACGCAGATGGCGTCCTCGCGGAGGCGCTTACCCATGTGGCCCACCACGAGGGTGAGGTCCGGGAAGCTGTCCGCCAGGTCGCCCACGAGGGTGGGCTGGGCGTAGCCGTAGGTGTCAGGCTCACCCGTGTGGATGAGTATAGGCATGCCGAGCTTCACTGCAAGCTCGGCTATTGGGAACGCGAGCTCCTCGCTGTTGATCGCGAATGCCTCGTTCCTGGGGTGAAACTTTATGCCCTTGAACCCCTGCTTCACGCTCCTCTTTATGCTGCTTAAGGCATTTTCCTGCAGGTGCGGGTTGACCCTCATGAAGGGGATGATCCTGCCTCCCTCCTCCTCAGTGGACCTGGCTAGGAACTCGTTTACCTCGTCGTAGGTCCTATCCGCGCCTATGGACGAGTATGGGGCGCACGTGACCACGGCGTCTATGCCGTTCCTGTCCATTATCGATGTGAGGTCCTCCACTGTGTTCGGCGGAAGCCCCATGCCTGGGCCTGAGAAGTGGGTGTGTCCGTCTATTACAACCATCTCGTATCTCCTATCAAGTAACAATTATGTGTCCGATCTGTAATATTAGGTAAATCCTATGGTCACCCGGACTTTCAGGCTTCAAGGCGACGTGGATGATCTGAGAAGTCATTTTCTAGAGGTTCTTGAGGATGCGGGGTTCATCTTGCTTCACCGTGAGGACACAGACCATGGTTTCACGTTGATCGGGGCTAACGCCAAGAGAACATCCCAGCTAATGGTGACCATGATGAACATTTTCATAGGTTACATACAGAGGAACCGGTTCGCCGTGGAGATCAGGGCTACGAGTGAAGCCGAGAGGACTCACGTCGTCTTGAGGTGCTGCACCTATCTTGACGTCCTGGACATGGAGGCCCCCAGCAGCAACCCTGAGGAGCAGGAGAAGTGTCTAAGGCTCGCCGACTACTTCCAAGACAAGATAGAGGACAGTTTCAACGCTGTCGCATAGAGGCATGTATGTCTAGCCGTTGAACCTACACATTGTTTGAAACGTTTTATTCGACACATCCAACTAGTAATAGACATGATGCGGAACATCAAGGGCCTCATCTACAAGCCTTTCAACCTGCTCTACATGGCGTTCCTTTTCTTCGTCCTCTTCACGGTCGCCTCGTGGTTCCTCAGCTTCTTCCGGGGCCTCCTAGTCCAGACCCTGGGCATCCCCCAAGAGTATTTCTGGGCCGTGGTCCTTCTGAGCCTCATAGGGAGCTACGTGAACCTGCCTCTCGCCGTCCTGGAATCCGAGAATCCTGTCACCTACAAGGAGGAGGTGGACGCCTTCGGCGTCACGTGGATGGTCCCCGAGTTGGAAGCGGGGCCCCGGCAGACCCTCGTCATGATAAACCTGGGCGGGGGCATCATACCAGCCTTGATCTCGCTTTAACTCCTGGTGTTCTCTATACCTTCCTGTTCAGCCGACCCCTTGATGACGTACATGAAGGCTCTGGCGGTGCTGGTCGTGGTGACTCTGAGCACCCACCAGAGCGCCCAGATAGTTGAGGGGCTCGGTATAACCACCCCCGCATGGGGGCCGCCGACCATGACTGCGTTCGTCGTGATGCTCATCAACCACCTCAGCCCGGTGACGTGCCCCGCCCAGATCGCGTACGTCGGCGGCACGCTCGGCGCCTTGATAGGCGCCGACCTCATGAACCTCCATAAGATAGCGGGCGTCGGCCCAGTGGTCAGCATCGGGGGCGCCGGCACGTTCGACGGAGTCTATCTCACGGGCATAGTGTCCGTGTTGCTGATACTGTTCCTCGCCTAAGATAAAATTAGATAATGTTGGTGGACGGCGCGTTCCTCTGGCTGTCCCAGTAGATGGTGGCCTTCTGGTAGCTGCTGGTCTTCACCTTCTGGAACGCCTCGTCGAAGTGGGCCATGGAAACCCTCAACTCGTCCTTGTGCTCCTCGGCTTCCTTGGGGTCGCTGTACTTGGTCAGGTGCTCGTTGATGGCCGCCATGCTGGCCGCGCCGCACACGGCGGCGATGTCAGCGCCGCTGTAGTTCTCCATCTCCCCAGCCAACTGGTCTATGTTCACGTCGTCGGCGAGGGGCTTGCCCCGGGTGTGTATCCTGATTATCTCCTTCCTCGCATCGAGGTCAGGGTTGGGTATGTGCAGCATCCTGTCTATCCTGCCGGGCCGCATCAGCGCCGGGTCCACCATGTCGGGGCGGTTGGTGGCCGCGATGACCACCACGTCCTTCAACGCGTCTAGGCCGTCCAGCTCGGTGAGTATCTGGCTCACGACCCGCTCAGTGACGTTGGTGCCAAGGTCCCTACCACGGGGCGGCACGACGCTGTCCACCTCGTCGAAGAAGACTATGCAAGGCGCCGCCTGACGGGCCTTCCTGAACACCTCGCGTACGCCGCGCTCGGACTCCCCCACCCACTTGGACAGGAGCTCCGGGCCCTTGACGCTGATGAAGTTGACCCCGCTCTCCGTGGCCACCGCCTTGGCGACCAGGGTCTTGCCCGTGCCCGATGGACCGTAGAGCATGATGCCCTTCGGGGGCGCCACGGAGGCGTGGTCGAAGATGGCCCTGTACTTTAGGGGCCACTCAATCGCCTCCCTCAGCTCCCTCTTGGTCTCCTCCAGACCGCCGACGTCGTCCCAGTGGACGTTGGGGCTCTCCACGAGGACCTCCCTCATGGTGCTCGGCGGCACCTCCCTGAGGGCGTCCTCGAAGTCCTTCATGGTGACGTTGATCTTGTCCAGTATCTCGGCTGGGACGCTACTCTCCTCCAGGTTTATCTCCGGGAGCACCCGTCGGAGCGCGCCCATGGCCGCCTCCTTGACGAGGGCCTCTAGGTCGGCGCCCACGAAGCCGTGGGTCCTGTCCGCGAAGTCCTGCAGCTCCACGTCCTCGGAGACCGGCATGCCCCGGGTGTGTATCTGAAGTATCTGATGCCTGCCCTTCCTGTCCGGGAGCCCTATCTCTATCTCCCTGTCGAAGCGGCCGGGGCGGCGCAGAGCCGGGTCAAGCGCGTTGACCCTGTTGGTGGCGCCGATCACGACGATCTTGCCGCGGCTCTCCAAGCCGTCCATGATGGTAAGGAGCTGACTGACGATGCGTTTCTCGACGTCGCCGCTCACCTCCTCCCGCTTAGGCGCTATGCTGTCTATCTCGTCGATGAAGATGATGCTGGGCGCGTTCTCCTGGGCTTCCTTGAATATCTCCCTGAGCCGCTCCTCGGACTCGCCGTAGAACTTGCTCATTATCTCGGGGCCGCCTATGTGGAAGAAGTTGGCGTTGGTCTCGTTGGCCACCGCCTTCGCCAGCAGCGTCTTCCCCGTGCCCGGGGGGCCGTGCAGAAGCACGCCCTTCGGCGCCTCCACACCGAGGCGCTCGAAGAGCTCCGGGTGCTTCAGCGGAAGCTCTATCATCTCCCTGACCTTGGCTATCTCCCTGTCCAGGCCGCCGATGTCCTCGTAAGTGACCTTTGGGATATTGCCCATGGACTGGCGGGGCGCCTTGTCCGTGAACACTATCTGGGTGCCATGGCTGACCATGACGGCGTCGGCCCTGGGCTGCGTCTGGGTGACGACCAGGTCGACCCTCCTGCCCATTATGTTTATGGTGATGACGGAGCCTTGGCTGACCAACCTTCCCTCAAGCAGCTGGGCCAGGTAGCGCTCCCCCCCGACGATGCGGAGAGGCTCCGTTGGGTACAGGGTGAGCCTGGAAGCCTGCCGGGCCTCTACTCGTCTAACCTCGACCCTGTCGTCTATCCCTGTCCCAGCGTTGTTCCGTGTGAGGCCGTCTATCCTGATCAATCCGCGGCCGTACTCGACGGTCTGGCCCGTCCAGGCCTTGGCGTAGGCCTTGCGTGCCCCTGTGATCTCCACTACGTCGCCGCTCTGCCAGCCCTGGTCCTCCATGACCTTGGGGTCCAGCACGGCTATGCCCCTGCCGACTAGGTTCGGCGGAGCCTCTGCTACTCTTAAAGTGATTTTATCCATGAATCCTCCTCCTCGTCTACTCTATCTTTACGTCGACTCCTTCGTCCTCGGGTGCCTTAACCAGCTTGAACGTGACGTCGAGTACCCCGTTGTTGTAGGTGGCTTTAGCCGAGCTGGGGTCCACCTCAGCGTCGAGGGGTATCTCGGTGTCGTAGTCCTTGGACCCGTTCCCCGCGGATATCCTGACGCGGCTGTCAGTCGCCTTTACCCTGATGGACTCCTTCGTGACTCCCGGCATCTCGACCAGGAGCCTCACCCTGCCGTTCTCCCTGTCTATGTCTACCTGGCTCAGGGTCTCCATCGTCGTGGGCTGGTCGAGCGTGAACCCTGTCTGGGGTAGCCCGGTGCCGAACTCCCTGAACACTGGCTTGCCGTCCGGCACAGTTGTCATCGTGTAGCCATAGCTCCACGTCTTGACGTTTGGGTCATCGGGGTCCATGGCCGGGTCTACGCCGAGCCGTTTGAACATCCTCTCTATTATCTTGTCGAAGTCGTCGTTTATCCATGACATTTTTATTCGCTGGGGTTCTCTGGAGCACACCCCGATATAAACTTTATGTCAAAATGTCATGTTTCTGACATTTTATTGATGTACTAGGCATATGCTGCCGATAATGGAGTATACCTGACCGGATGTCATAAATTCTTATATGGCGCAGTTTTTCCATAAGAATGATGTCCACCAGAAGGAGCTCAGTGCAGGAAGCGGTCAGGGTAATAATCACCAGAAACCCCTACCTCTACCGAGGCATCCGCATGCAGGTCGTCAACTACAGCGCCGCCGCCCGCTACAT
>CAYFYM010000269.1:0-10537 GCA_964347405.1 uncultured Candidatus Bathyarchaeia archaeon
GGAAACGGTTTGTTCACAGCTAGGATAAAGAGGAAGAATAGGAAGAAGATGCGGAAGAAGAGCAAGGACTACGTGCTCCGCCTCAAGCGCAGAGAAGAGAAGAAGGACCTCCTGGAGGGAGCCCCCATGGGCAGGGGCATCGTTCTACAGAAGGTGGGCATCGAGAGCAAGCAGCCCAACAGCGCCATCCGTAAATGCGTCAGGGTGCAGATAATAAAGAACGGCAAGCTGGCTACTGCGTTCCTCCCCGGCGACGGGGCTCTCAACTACATAGACGAGCACGACGAGGTTCTGATAGAGGGAATCCATGGGCCCAGGGCCCGCTCGATGGGCGACATACCCGGGGTACGCTACAAAGTCAGCCAAGTCAACGGAGTACCGCTGAAACTCCTAGTCCTAGGTAAAGCCCAGAAGGCGGTGAGATAGAAGTGAGCTCAGGGATAACGAGGAAGAAAGGACAGAGCGGGAGAGCTAGGACGGTGGAGTGCGCCGCCTGCGGAGCCAAGGTGCCCAGAGACAAGGCCATAGTGAAACGCAGGTTCGGTCTGCCGCTTAACAGGCAGCTGATGAAGATCCTGAAGGAGAAGGGCGCCCGCATGCATTCAGGCAAGACAACGGTCTACTACTGCGTCTCGTGTGCAAAGCACAGAAAATACATCTAAAACTAAGGGTTGACGACCCAAATGAAAAAGCCAGAAGAAAAATGGGTGACTAAAGGGCCCTTGACGGGGTTTAGGTGTCTCCAATGCATCAACTGCGTGGAACACGAGCTTTCCGGGATGAGAGTGAGGGTTAAATGCCGAGACTACTGCAATTACACCCTCCAATCCGAGGCTCAAGAAGTAGAGGTCCCCGCCTAATATTAGATATCATAGATTTATTTCCAGGGCATTCACGATCCCCTTGTACCTGTTCCTGATGGTGACCTCAGTCACGCCCGCAGCCCTGGCTAACTCTTTCTGCGTGCACTTCTCGTTTCCTTGGATGCTGGTTATGTAAAGAGCCGCCGCGGCGAGCGCGGTCGGGTCCTTACCTGCGGTTATCCTGTTCCTTTCCGCTTCCCTAAGCAAGTCTATCGCGGCTCTCTGGGTCCTCTGGCTTATGTTTGCTCTCGAAGCTATCTTGGGCACACGGTTCTGGGCTTTCGGACGTGGTACATCTAAGCCTAGCTCCGTTATTATTAGCCTGTAAGCCTTGGCCAACTCGTTCAGTTTGATGGTGCCTATCTCAGAGATCTCTTTCAGCCCTCTCTGTGTCTTGGTCATCCTGCACGCAGCGTAGATCGAGGCCGCGACGATCATGTTGATCGACCGTCCCTTGACCAGGTTCGCGTCGAGGCTTTTCCTGTAAGTTAACGCTGCCTGCTCCTTCACCTGGTAAGGGATGTGTAGTTTGTCACAATACTTGTCCATGGCGGTCATGGCCGTCGTGAGGTTCCTCTGCTTCGAAGAGTTGACCACTCTTCGATGCCATTTAGCCATTCGTATGAGGTCGTGTTTCCGCTCCATGGATATCTTTCTCTTCGTCTCCGTGTACACGTTGCCGATGGAGGTGCTGAGCCCCCTGTCGGACATCGCGTAGGAAAGCGGTAAACCAACTCTGCTACGTTTCTCCTTCTCTTCTGCGTTGAACGCCCTCCACTCTGGCCCCATATCCAGAGAGTCGTCTTCCACGACGAACCCGCAAACTCTGCAGATACTTTCACCCCTGTTGGGATCGAAGACTATGTTACCTGAGCCGCATTCAGGGCATTGCTCAGTCTGGAGCTCGCGTCTACCCATGTTATGATCCCGATCCAAGTACAAGCCTAGTGATCCTTCTTCTCCTGAACAATGGTCTTTCAACTCGGCTCCTTCGTTTTATCCTCATCATCCTCGGGTCATGCGCCGCCTTCACGAAGCCTGCTCTGCGTGAATGAAGCATTGTCCCACCTGCCTTATTCGGTGAGCCGTTTATCGGCGTCTAGTTTTCCTCCGAAAGTTCTTCGTCGTACTCGAGCTCGACCAACTTGTTGAAGTCTTCTAAAAGGACCTCTTTCCACTTCATCTGGGCGTGGAAGGTGGCGTCGTCGCTTATCCTCCTTATCTGACAAGCGTACCCGTCTTCGTCTATGCCTTTACAATCGTCCTTCGACTCGGGGACGCTGCCACAATTATTTTCACATAGCCGCATAGTCTTCTGCTGGATAGCGTAGACGAGGTCGCTTACCCGGTACGACGGTGTGAACTTGGAGGAAACGTAATCGACGTTATTGTTTTCCTTCATCAACCTTCGTGCGGATGAGGTGAAGCGGTCAGCGAGTATCAAAGCTTCATCTATTTCGCTGTCCTGGACATCCTCGATTGTCTTATGTACCTTGTTCATATAGCCGGTGCCTGAGTTACCGTCCTCGTCTACCAATGCCCTCATGAGCTTCATCTGATCTTCCTCCTTCGTTATGAAGTCCACGCTCCCGAGTTCATCGTTGTACTCCGGGTCTTCGTAGCCGTGAATCGTCTTCATCAGTTCCACGGTGTGCATCTGCCAATCAGTTTTCAACTCAATTTCCATTTTTCAGAGATACTCCTAGATAATTAGATACACATATATATGATGTCGGAGTTATTTAAGTCTATTCGGGTTATATTAAGAAATATGGTTCTATTTTAAAAATAGAAAATGCTAAGCAGTGCTATATAAATATCTTGTTTTAATAACTTTTACGTGATATCCCTATTTTTTATATAGCACTTTGATGGAAAATAACTAGGCGAATAACCTTACAAAGTAGTGAATCTAATGATATGGCTTAACGTCGATGTGCCCTCGAAGACCGTGAGAGTCCACAAGGAAGAGTGTCGATACTGCAGACCCAACTCCTCCCTCTTGAAAGGGTTAAACAAGATGGATACGGAGGGCGGCTGGTTTGGTTTCGATACATACCAAGAGGCGATGAAGTTCTACAGAGAAAACTTCATGGATACGATGACCTTGAAATCTTGTAAAGTGTGTAAATCCTAGTTCCCCAAATTATTACTGGTTTTTTGTTTCAATGAAACTTGCATTCAGGTTAGATGCTTTTTCATTCAGGTAGGCAGACCTTGCAAGGCTGCCAAATCATATTCTCCAGGTTAACGTCGTGGTAGTTCTTGGCTTCCTCTACCTTGTTGAATCGAAGCCAGCCGCCATCCCGTCCCAGACTATCAAGCCCCTTGGCCAAGGAAGCCTTCGGCTTGCAGTATCTACACCCCTCTACGTGAAGCTTGGAGATGTTGGTGGGGAAGTCGACGTTCAGCCAGTACATGTACTGTCCCTACTGGTCCGCCTTCTCGACCTTGACCAAGTTCTCGAAGTCGATCCTCAGCTGCCTGACCCAGCCCCTCTCGGCGTGGAAGTCCGCGTTGTCGCTGATGCACCTGACGGGGCAGACGAGCCTGCCTTTCTCGTATCCCTTACAGTCTTCCTCCGTCTCCGGAGCCTTCCCGCATCGCCTTATGCAGAGCCTCATGGTTATGCTCTGGATGGCGGAAAGCAGATCAGATATGCTCAGGTTCATCTTCGTTTTCGGCGTCACTATGGTGAAATTATCTTGCCCATTCACGTAGTCCACCGCGCTGGGCGTGTACTGTTCCGCCATGAGTATTATGTCTTCATAGTCTGCTTCATCATACTTCGATACGATGTGTTTCACCGATTCCAGGTCGGCCTTCTCAGTCTGCCCGTCCTTGTCGATGAAAACCTTTACTATCGTTTCGTCTCCTTCGTTTGACTCGAAGTCGGCTGTACAGTTGACGTCGTCGTACCTAGAGAAACTTACCCCGTGAAGCGTCTTAACCAGCTCGACCTCCGTATCAAGCCAATCTGAATTTATTTTTAAAGCCATTTCCTAAAAAAGCCCCAATATTTTCTACACGATAACATATACGATACCGCTATATAATCGATATGTAAGAAAAATATATTTAAAAACAATTTTTTCCCAAGAGAAAGCTTCAATGTTTAATCATCTATTACAATAATTTAGAGTTTTTATTAATAAACTGCAGTCATATTTAACTGATGATGTTAAGTCGGTTCAAACGGCTTAATGCGTCTAAGTTCGTGTTTAATCTTAATCAGGCCTGGAAACGTGTTTTTATTTGGTTAATTTCCATTGATTCGAGCCTGCCACTAACATGTTTTGTGTATATGTGGCTGATGAAAGGGGTTTTCGATCAATTAATATACTATCTCATTTTTTATTCTTAGAAAGCAGTCATGCATGATTATTCACGTTACGGACTCCCATCGGGGTTTGAATAAAATGTCGTATGAAGTGGAGCAGAGCTTCAGAAACATAGTCAGATTCTACGCCCATGAATTGTATATGATTGATAACGGTAAGAAAGCGACCGCGTTTTTCAATGAGAGACAGCGTAGGAGCCTAACCAAGAACGGCGTCTTGGAGAAGTTCTATGTTCATAGAGGTTGTAGGCTGAGAATCTCCCAGAAAGCTAAGGCTATATTAGATTCAATCGATCTGTCATCCATTGCCTTACCCGAGTTATTGTAATCTAATCGACGACGAAAAAACTCGTCGAAACTATATACGCTGGGTCTAGTGTTGTGGCAACCCCAGCGTTTTTATACCCCCTTCCAGTCATACTGCTAGAACGAGAGGAAAAACACGTTGGCGTGGCACGACAACCTCACTAAACGCAAGAAAACCGGCGGCAAGAAGCGTGCATACCGGACCAAGCGCGTACACGAGCAAGGGAGACACCCCGTCGAGACGACGCTTGGCGAAACCAAGAGAAAGAAAGTCAAAGGCAGATCCAGGATAGAGAAAGTAAAGCTGGTGAAAGCCGACATGGTTAACGTCAGCGACCCCGCCACAGGCACGACCGAGCGGCTCCAGATAATCGACGTCATCAGGAACCCGGCAAAGGCAGACTATAACAGGAGAGGCGTCATCACCAAAGGCACCATCATTCGCACCGAGAAGGGCCTCGCCAGGATAGTTTCCAGGCCGGGCCAGGACGGCGCCCTCAACGCGGTCGTCGAGGAAGAGTAACCTTCTTAGCCGGAGAACCGGCAAACCTACGTGAACAGTCTTGAGGGGAAAGGGCAAACTCCGTGTCTGGCCTGTTTACTTCGACGCGAATTACAGCAGAGGAGAGGGAAGGAGAGTTCCCCGAACCAAAGCTGTCAGGGAACCGAAGGTAGAGGACATCGAGAAAGCGGCCAGGAGGCTGGGGCTCAACCCAATCCTAGAGCCCGCGGCGAGGTACAGCAAACAGCCTTGGAGGCCTGTCGGGGTGGTCCTCGTAGACAAGAAGGGCTCCAAGACCAAGATCATCAAGGAGATAGCCGAGGAGCTGAGGCGGTGAAGATAAAGGCCAAGCTTGGTGATGTGCTTCACCGATCAGGCAGCAGCGGTCGCCTCATAGTCAAGCTGGAGGCGGAGACGCGCATAGGCGAGCCGGTTTACGACGGGAAAGGTAAACGCGTGGGCACCGTCTTCGATGTCTTCGGACCCGTGGACGCCCCTTACGCTTCTGTGAGAACCCGCGGAGACGAGGAGGAGCCCGCTCATGAGGCGCTGTTCCTCGGAGAGAGGAGCAGACAGGACAAGCCGAGAAGAAAGTCTAGGCGCCGTAGGAAACGTTCCTAGGGGGGTTAAGGGAGTCTCTTACCGCTACGGCTTCGCCTCCCTTAATGTACACTCTTGGCACTCTTCTACCCACACCGCATGTCACCTCGTGGGCGATGGTTCCGAGCCGGCGAGCCACCTCATCCACCGTGGGGGCACCGTTTGAGCCGTCCCCGAAGAGCGTCGCTGTGTCGCCGGCGAATACCTGTCCTGCACCAGTCACGTCCACCATGCATTGATCCATGCATACCCTCCCTACTAGGGGAGCCCGGCGTCCACCGATCAGTACCTCTCCGACGTTGCTAAGACCCCTGCGGTAGCCGTCGGCGTAGCCGACGGGGACTGTGGCTATCCTGCTCTCCCCGTCGGTGACGTGGGTGAGGCCGTAGCTGAGCCCCGTGCCCGGTGGGACCGTCTTGACGTGAGAAACCTTCGCCTTCAAGTTCATCGCGGGGAGGAGGTTCACCTTTTGATGGTCTACGTGCGGCGAGGGGTAGATGCCGTATAGCATTATACCGGGGCGCACCATGTCTAGGCTGTACTCTGGCATGTCTATGACGGCGGCGCTGTTGCTTACGTGTTTGACCGGGCGTCGAATCCTCTTTCACCCAGCTCCTCGATTACACGCATGTATTTGCCGAATTGGACCCGGGTGTAAGACTTGTCCGCCTCGTCGCTGACGGCAAAATGGGTGAATACGCCTTCGACCTCAATCCCTGGGAGGCCATCAATCTCAGTGACCGCGTCGGCGGCTTCGTGGATACTGAAGCCTAGCCGCCCCATTCCCGTGTCCACCTTCACGTGCACAACGGCCTCAACCCCCGCGTTGACCGCCGAGATGCTCAGAGCCTCGGCGTGGTCGATGCGATAAATAGTAACCGAGACGCCGTGCTTGAGGAGCCACGGGTAGAGATAATCAGGGACAAAACCTAAGACGAGGATGGGGGCCTCGACCCCGTGGCGTCTAAGCTGCACGGCCTCGCCCAGAGTAGCCGTCGCTAGGCGATCAGCGCCGTTCACCAAGAAAACCTTGGACGCCTCGACGGCTCCATGCCCGTAGCCGTCAGCCTTGACGGCCGCCATTATCTCTGACGAGCCTAGGGTCACCCGCCTCGCCTCGCGGACGTTGTGAGCCAACCTGTCCAGATCTATCTCCGCCCACACGGGGCGGATCATGTGGGTTTCCGGGATCATGGTGAATGATCGATCTGTCTACGTTAAAAGTTTGGAGGCTACTGTGTCTGGGAGCTCTTCGAGTTATGTGTTTGGCGCGGTCGGCAGGATTCGAACCCGCGGCCCCGGGTTCCGAAGACCCGTGCTCTGTCCACTGAGCTACGACCGCCCATGGTTCAGAGAAGCACACACTAGAAAAGGGTTACCCTCCACGGGTTGAACCTAAATATCTGTGTCTAGACACGGTATATATAAAAGCCGAAGCCCGTCTGCCCTGCGGAGAGACAGCCATTGAAGGGATAGATGCATATGGAGAGGATGGTTCACAAGGTCGAGTTGACGGCGCTGGTACACGCGACGGAGGACGAGTCCAAGGTAAGGAAGGCCGTCCTGAACCTGCTGCCGCCGGACATCTATCCCCCGGCGTTCGAGGCGGTCAAGCTTAAGGGCTACTACGGTGACCCCATAACTGTGCTGAAGCTCAACGTGTTGCACAGGAAGCCGGCCACCGAGTTGCTAGAGCACATCGTCAGACGGCTATCATCTCTGGACGTCACGTCTCTCCTCGACGGGCTGCCCCAGCACATCGACGAATCTAGGAACCTCTACATGAGGCTCGATAAGCAGAAGGCGTACACCGGCAAGGTTGTGTTAGAGCGCCACGACTCCATCAGATTGAAGGCGAGGCTTCGGCTTCCCCACAAGGCGGACCCGGTTGAACTTATTCGTATGTATATAGAGTCACTGGAGAGGCATCTGGCGTGAGGCGATTCATAGACCTCCAGATACTCCCCGGCAGAGGGAAGACGGCTGAGATGATTAGCCACGCCAACAATCTGGGGTACTCGGCGGTCGGCTGCGGGGAAGCCCCCCAATCAGCCTCATTCGACGTCGTATCCAGACTGGACGTCGCGCCGAGGAGCCTGCAGGATCTACGGCGAGCACTCAAAGAGAACAGGCGCGACTACGAGGTGATATCGGTCCTGTGTCTATCCAAAGGCGTGGCACGCCAAGCGGCGAAAGACCCGAGGGTGGATCTCTTCAGGTTCCCGAAGGCTTCCTCGGGGAGGGGGAGCGCTTGGCTTGACAGACAACAAGCTTCGTTGATGGGCGAAGACTGTTACTACGAGTTGGTAGCCAGAGACATACTTACATCGGACCCTGAGAAGCTGGGGTTCCTGATCAAGCAGGTCAAGAAAGAGGTCTCTAACGCCCGCAAATACGATGTACCCCTGGTGTTCTCCAGCGGAGCCGAATCCGTTCACGGCATGAGAGACCCGAGGTCGTTGGCGGCGTTGATGAGCCTATTCGGGTTGGGCGAGGAGGAGTCGCTGGACCTTGTGTCTACGAACCCATGGGCCTTGGTGGAAAGAAACCGTGATAAGCTCTCCGCGTCATATGTTTCACCCGGAGTCCGGGTGATGGATTCTTGAAGGCGAAGATAGACGTTCTGGTTCACTGCTTCTACCATAGGGTGGGTCTTCACAGGGGTCACCCCGTGCTGAGCATCAGGTGGCCCCTCACGCCGATGCCCCAGGAGACGGTGAACGAGGTCTACGGGGGAAAGGTCTTCAGCCTGGGGAGCACCAACACGGTTCTCATACGGGACGGAGGCATGAACATCGTCCACGACCCAGGGATACTGCAGCTGGGCAGGTACGGCACGCTTAAGATGAGGCTGGAGGAGTTCGATATGAAGCCGGACGACGTGGATGTGGTGATCAACAGCCACTGCCACTACGACCACGTAGAAGCCAACTACATGTTCAAAGGTAGGCCACTCTACGTCCATGAGGATGAGGTAAAGTTCTGTGACAGGCTGTACTGGCCCGAGTTCACCGAGGCTTTCATGGGCATAATGGACGTGAAGGGCTTCAAGGGCGAGGCTAGAGTTTCGGACAACGTGAAGATCATCGAGACGGTGGGCCACACCCCGGGGAGCGTGACGACTCTCGTTGAAACGGAGGGCGGGCTCGTTGCCTTGGTGGGGGACGCCGCCATAGTGAAGGAGGATCTGCTCGAGCTCAGGCCGCCCAGCGTCGTCACGAAGAACCTTGAGGCCGACGTCGCGGTGGCCAGCCTCAAGAAGATCAGGGACCTGAACCCTGTGCTGGTTGTGCCAGGCCACGACGCGCCGTTCTCTCCACAAGGTTTAAAATAGTCTGTTCTGTAAGGGTTGGCAGTGATTAGGTTTGCCGACGCACGGCTCTCTAACTAAGGCGGGGAAGGTGAGGGCCCAGACCCCCAAGATCGATGGCGTCCCGAAGAAGAGTCCTACTCCGAGGAAAAGGAACAGGTCTAACTATAAGAAGCGGATACTCTACACCAGGGAAGACCGCTTCAGGAGACGCTAAGCCTATTTCTCAACGATTTCACGAGTGTGCTAAACCAGGGCTGGGTCATCAGGTATTTGAACAACAGTAGGCCTATCGCCGTTATCAGGCCCAAGTAGCCTAGTCCTTTTATCCAGTCGAATGGGCTTCCTGTTTGGCCTGTGGTTGTTCCAGGTAGTTCTTTGAGGTACTCGCTGGGCTGGTATGAGGCGTTGGTCACCTGCGCGCTGTACGTGTAGATGGTTATTATGAGGGCTAGCGATGTCACCAAGCCTAGGGGTAGCTTCCAGTTAGTGTTCGTAGAGGCTTTAATGAGACGCATGTATATCCGTGGTATACCCATTTCTTTCAATTAGGGTTAAAGAAATAGAGTTAAAAGCCTGATGTACCTTTCTGTCGGTTGGTTCGTGAATAGTTTAAAGGGCTTCCTCGAAGGCACCCGACCTTGATGGTTTATACTATAGGTAAGAGGAGACCCAGTCGATGACCGTCTTCTGCAGCGGTATCCTATATTCGCTGAACTCGTGGTCTGCGCCCTCTATCTCCACAAGCTTCTTTGGCTCGTTCGACGCCTCGTATAGCCTCCTGATGTCAGGCGGCGCGGTTAGCGTGTCGTCGGTGCCCAGGACCACCATGAGGGGCGCATGGATATCCATTACGGTCTCGACCGGGTTAAGCTCGGAGGCGGCGGCCTTGATGTCCTGTCGCAGCTTGTCCTCCGTCCACCCAGCCAGTTTGCCTTCTGCCATCTTGAGGAAGACGGGCACGATGCTGTCGAGGTACTGTTCCTGAGACCAGGGCTTCAGGTCAGAGGCAGGCGACATGAGGACACCAGTCCTCAGCGATGAGTCCAAGCTCATGCACTTCGTCAATGGCACGGCCCCCATGCTGAGGGAGACCAATCCGACCCTGTCGGGGTCGACGAAGTCTAGGCCCCGCAGGTACTTGACCGCCGCCACGGTGCTGGTCACCAGGTTCATCATCCTGAACTCTCCTCCGCTCCCCCAGGCCCCCATGTAGTAGAATATTAGGGCCGCCACGCCGTTTAGGGCAAGCTCCTCTGCCAGGTCCATGTTCTTGTTGTCGCCGGGGTAGCCGTGGCAAACTGCTTTGGCAGGGTAAACGGATACGTCGTTAGGCCGGTACAGTCGTCCGAGAAGCCTGACGCCTTCACAGGAGATGCTCACGTCTTCGACGATTATGGATTCACCCAGTTTCACCCTTCTCTCCCTACACGGTGTAACCTACAACGTTTTTAACGCTGCCGCACAAGTTCAAGGCGATGGGGAAACGCATCACCACCAGATTCAAGCCTACGAACCTCTGGGTCCGCGACATGGTTGAGGGCGACCCCCTGGTCGCCTCCTCCCTCGACGTGACGAAAGGCATGCTGAAGCTTCAGGCGCCCTCGAAGAGCCTA
>CAYFYM010000270.1:0-7289 GCA_964347405.1 uncultured Candidatus Bathyarchaeia archaeon
CGTCGATGTGGGAGTCGAGGTGGCTGCGTGCGTGTCCATCGCGGAGCCCCTGGACCTTGTGGGGGAGGCCGAGAGCCTGGGGGTCAAGCTGGTCCACGCCTCCAAGTACGTCGCCGAGAGGGTGAGCGAGGGCTACACTGTCATGAACTTCTAGGGCGTCTTCACTTCCCTGCCGTTCATGACGGCGGATATCTCCACCAGGTCCTCCAGGCGGCTGGACGCTAGCTTCCTGCATAGCACCTCCTGCACCTGGAAGATGCCGGCGGGGTTAGCCATCTCCACCTCTATCTTGACGGGCTTCTGCTCCCCTTCTCCGATGTTCACCCGCTTTATGGCGAGGGCCGACACGGAGTGGATGTCGTTCTTGCCTCCCCTGTATGGCGCCCTGGACCTGCCCTCCGCTAGGTCTGTTCCGTCGGCCACGGTGACCACGCCCGCCTCGACGCTGAGGCAGGGAACCTCGTCGTCGCTGGCGTAGATCGTGTGCAGCGTCTCGGACTTGAGGCGGTACACCAGCTCGCCGTCTTGGGGGTAGACGCTTCCCAGCACCCGCTCGAGGATGGGCGACGCCAGCAACAGGCCGTTCTGCTCGTGGCGGTCCCTGTGGATGGCGTTGCCCACGTCGTGGAGGTAGGCGCCGCACAGCACGATCACCTTGGCGTTCTCGTAGTCGCCGACGCCGTTGGCGACGCAGCTGGGCTCCACCGCCTCCGACGCCAGCCTCAGAATCTCCAGGGCGCTGCCGGCGGTTATCCTGGCGTGGACGGGGCCGTGGTCGTTGTATACGAGCCTCTTCACCGCCATGACGTTGGCCATCCTTAGGTAGCTCTGCACCTCCGGGTCTCCCTCGAGGAGCCTGAACGTCTCGAGGACGGCGGGCTCCTCCAGGTTCCGGTGGACTAGCCGGCTTGAAACCGTGTTCATGTTGATCAGGGTTTAAGGTTGGCTGCGCAGAGAAAAACCCTTAGCCCTTGGGTATGGTGAACGTGAACGTGGTGCCCTCGCCCGGGGCGGTCTCGAAGCTCAAGGCTCCGCCGTGGGCCTCCACTATGCGTTTGCAGGCGGGCACCCCGAGCCCCCGCCCCCTCTTTTTTCCCGATTTGAAGGGCTTGTATATGATCTCCGCCACTTCCTCGGGTATCCCGGGGCCGGTGTCGCTTACGCTGGCCTCGACGTGGCTGCCCCTGTCCCTTATGGCTACCTTGACGCTGCCTCCGGAGGGCATGGCCTCCACGGCGTTCTTGATCAGCTTCCTGAAGACCATCGCCAGCTTGGTGGGGTCCATGCTGAACCTCTCTATCTCGTCGGCTTCGAGGGTCAGCTCCACGCCGTCGGGGACCTCGAGCTCGCTGATCCCCAGCTCGTAGGCCTTGACGATGTCGGCCTCCACCATCTTCAGCAGGTGGCCCTTGTAGAAGTCCCTGAAGCCGTCCAGTATCTGGATGGTCTGCCTGAGGCTGTCCTTTATCATCTCGTAGAACATGGGGTTCTCTGGGCTGCGTTCGAGGAGGAAGATGGAGTTCTGGATGGTCTGGAGGGGGCTACGCAGGTCGTGGGTCAGCTCCGACGAGATGTCGCCCATCTCCTCCACGAGCCGCTTCTCGAACTCCTCCTGCGTCAGGCATTTTTCATCGTCTGTTTCGCCGCTATCCAAGATCGTTTTACCTCAGACAGATACTGTGGGAGGGGTACTGGTAATTCAATCTATTGTTTAAGCCGTTTTAACACTTGATTCAGGACGGCGGGGGGTATGCGGGCGGCCACAATGCGTATAGTAGACAGTAGATGGGGGCGCCGCCGGCGGCCTCGGCCACCCATGCAACGGTTAGGAGCCTCATCCTGTTTCTCTGCTTGAAACACGGCCCCGGCTTCGCGAGCCTCCACACCCACATTAGGTAGTAGCTCACGGCGAGGACGGTGACCCCGGTGACTGCGTGGGCCAGAGCGAGGACCAGGAACCCGGATAGGGCTACCCCGCGGACAAGAGCCCACGCGACGGGCAACATGACCAGGGCGACGCTCACGGTGTTCAGGATGGTGCACGCCAGCATCAGGTACGCGTGCTGAAGGAAGAGCCTGCCTTTAGCCCTGTAAACCGCCGCCACCAAGACCAGGACGACTGCCGTCTGGATGACTAGGCTGATATCCGACGACAGAGGCGCGTTCGTCCCCAGAAGACTGGACACGTAGAACGATGAACTTGAGCTGGGATAAAGGTTGTCTGACCCTGTCACGCGCGGCACGTTCTGTTTAAATTCGATGGTTCCCCAGTTTTTCATGACTTGAAGATAACAAGAATCTTACTTGTCATGTCGCTGGCCTTGTCATGCCTTACGCCGCTGACGGTTATCCAAGCCAACGTCCCGACTGTTCTGAGCATTGAAGAGGCTACCCGTGGAGACGACGACGTGTTGGTCATCGAGGTCAGCCATTCGTCGCCCTCATCATCGCATTACATCGACATAGTCGAGGTCGAGGTCGGCGAACAAGTCTTCACGATGGAAGACCTGGGGGGTCAATCTACCACCGTCTTCACCGTTGAGCACGTGCTTGAGTCGTCAGGCACAGGCGTCAGGGTCAGGGCTCACTGTAACCTTCATGGCTGGAGTCAGTGGACGCAGCTCGGCGACGAGCAGACGGATCAGGGTGGAGGCATACCCGGTTTCGGCTACGCGGCGATGTTCCTCGGTTTGACGTTATACTTCATGGTTGCCCGTGTCCGTGCACGTAGTTGAAAAAAAGGGGGATGACGCCGTGCCCGTCTACGCTACTTGTAGGGCACGAACCGCCTGTAGAAGCCGAGCACTCTCACGAGCACCTCCTCGATGCTCACTGCCTGTCCCTCCTCCTCTAGTATCACGCGTTGAATCAAGTGAAGGTCGTTGAAGCACTCCTTTAGCGTCTTAAAGCTTCTTTGGCTGGCTGCGTCTTGGCCTCTACACGTCTGTGGCCAGCTGTTTTCATCATACAGGATTTGCATAGAAATACCTCCGGACATAACACAAGTATTTCTTTAGGTATGTCCACAGGGAATACCCAGGGGGTTACAGATAAACCTTTTCCCCCACGCCGCCAAGATTAGACGGGGATCAGATGCTCGAAGGAAAGGGAAAGTACTGGAAGTCAGACAACAAGCTCTACATCTACGTGCCGGTAGGGGTGGCGACCGACTCCGCGTTCCCGTTCAGGGACGAGAAAGGGTACGTAAAGATTAGGATAGACGGCGACAGGCTCGTCGTCGAGCACCTGCACGGGAAGAAGTGAGGCTCCACGGCCAGAAAATAGCCCGCACTCTTATACGGGCAAACTTGTTCCCATGGGGAAAACCATGGGGGCGTCTTATCTCTAAGCATTGACTGCTCCGACAGGGCCATAGGGCCGTACCCGTACGTCTTCCCCCAGCTTCTCGGCTACATTAGCCGGATGGAGCCGGAGCTCACATGCCCCGACATCAGGGTCGCCAAGAGCATCAGGGATCTAATGGACATGCTGTTCCCCGAGAGGCCGCAGCACGTCCACCACGTCTGCTAGCCACCTATATACGCGTGACGCGGATATTATGACGCCCCGGTGAAGCAACTTGGAGGACATGACGTTCGATGACCTGCCCCTGAGCCCAGAGGTGGTGCGCGGCCTCGACAGGATGAGGCTGACGCGCCTAACCCCAATCCAGGCCGCGGCCATGCCGCTGCTCCTGGAAGGCAGGGACGTAGTGGGGCAGGCCCAGACCGGGACGGGCAAGACCGCGGCTTTCGGAGTCCCCATGGTGATGAGGGTGGACCCGTCAGGGCCGTGGACCCAAGGCCTCGTCCTCTGCCCCACGAGGGAGCTGTCGGAGCAGGTGTCGGGCCACGTCAGGGGCTACGCCCGGTACCTGGGCACCAGGGTCGTGACCCTGCACGGCGGCTCCAACGTGAAACGGCAGATCGAGGTGCTTGGTAAGCCCGCGCATATAGTTGTGGGGACCCCCGGCAGGATGATAGACCTCGTGTGGAGGAAGGCGCTGGACCTGTCCCGGGTCCACGTGGTGGCCTTGGACGAGGCGGACAAGATGCTGGAGCTTGGGTTCATCGGGGACGTGGATCGGGTGCTGGGGGAGACGCCCTACGTGAGGCAGACCAGCCTCTGGTCGGCCACCCTTGGCACCGAGGTTCTCCGCCTGTCGGTCAGGTACATGAGGCACCCCCGGAAGGTCATCGTGTCCAGGGACGAGGTGGCCCAGACCAACGTGGCCCAGTACTACGCGCCCGTCGAGGAGAACCGTCTAAAGAGGCTGTACAGTGTCCTTGACTCCGTCGACGCCCGGAGAGGCATCATTTTCTGCAACACCCGTGAATCCGTCGACGAGCTGGCGGAGGCCCTCAAGGGGGAGGGGTACCTCGTGGAGGCCCTGCACGGCGGATACACCCAGAGCCAGAGAAACACGGTCTACAGGGACTACAAGCTGGGCAAGGTGAGGTACGTGGTAGCCACCGACGTGGCTTCGCGGGGCCTCGACATCAGAGGCGTCACCCACATAATCAACTACGAGGTGCCCGAGGACCCCGAGGTCTACTATCACCGCATCGGACGCACCGCCAGGAAAGGCGAGAAAGGCGTGTCCGTAACCCTCGTCTCCTCCGGCGAGGCACCCCTCTGGAGGCGTGTCAGGGAGATGACCGAGACCGAGGTCACCGAGTGGCTGTGACCGCGTCACCGGGCATGCCTTTAGTTACATTCAACTAATAGATAGTTTTTTACATTAACCTATCTTAAAGAGTCCAGTGGGCTTGTATGAAACACAGGCTTCTGCCCTTTCTAGTCGTTTTAACAATCCTGGCCGCCGGCCTCTCATCGGCGTGGGGGGATCACAGCTTCGAGTCGATGCCTTACTCAGACGAGCTGGAAGACGGCGTGGACTTCAACATGTGCTTCACCATGGACACCATCGTCCCGATGCCCGTCTCCATGGACGTGGCTACCGTCGCCGTCACCTCCAGCGAGGAAGCGGGGGAGGCGGTCCTCAGCTTCCACGTGACCCTGGCTGAGCCTCCGCTGCCTCACCAGTCCTACACCATAGAGATATGCGTGGACGTGGACAGGGACCCCTCGACGGGGGAGGCCACGCCCGCCTGCTTCTTCAACGGCCAGGGAGCCGACTACGACATCGGCGTCGAGGTGCAGGAGGGGGTGGTGGAATCCGTCTTGGTTGAGCGATACCAGGACGGGGCATGGGTGCCGGCGGGTGAGGCCACCCACGACATGCTAGGACAAACCGTGGTCATCGGCGTACCCGTCTCGACATTCGGCTCGCCGCTGGACTCGGGCGTGATGGTTTACCTGATAACCGACGGGGGCTTGGGCATGGACATGGCGCCGGGGCCCGGTGAGCCGCCCATGACGTTCACGTTCAACTACCTGCCCGAGGCGGTCTTCGAAGCCCCCGAGTCCGTCGACGAGGGCACGGCCTTCAACCTCGACGCCGCGGCGTCCGTCTCCCTCAACGGCGCCATAAGCCTCTACGAGTGGGACCTGGACGGCGACGGCGTCTACGAGGAGAGCAGCCCAGACGCAACGCTGTCGCACCAGTTCGCGGACGACGGCGTCTACACCGTCGGCCTCAGCGTGACCGACGACGCCGGATATAGCTCTACGTACAGCACACCCATCACCGTGGTGAACACGCCGCCCTACGACGTGGTGATAACCCAGGCGGGTGACGTGGTGGAGGGCGGCGAGGTTACCTTCACCGGAAGCGCGTCGGACCGCGGCGAAGACCAGCTCACCTACACCTGGGACTTCGGCGACGGCGCCACCGCGGAGGGGGAGACGGCCGCCCACACGTACACCGAAGCGGGCGACTACACCGTAATCCTCACCGTCACGGACGACGACGGCGCGGACGCCACAAACGAGAAAGGCGTACAGGTGACCCCGACAGGCACCGGGGTCTCCGACGGGGGGGAGGAGCCCGGGCCGGATATAGACCCCCTGCTATTGATCCTGGTCGTGTTATTCGGCATAGCCGGTTTCTTCATCTACGACTACATCAAGCCCAAGGAGAAAGAGGAAGATAGAAAGGAGGAGGAGGAGGAAGAGCCGGGCGACTATTGCGAGGAGCACCCCGAGGTCGTGGAGGAGGAGAACGAGAAGTGCGAGGAGGCCATGTGGGATCTCGACGAAGCCCTGGGCTCCATCGAGGAGGACTTGGACGCCGCCCGTGACCAGTGGCGGCAGGACATGAGGGAGGTGAGCCACCTCATAATGGAGTGGGACTCCGCCTACGCGGTAATCCAGAGCCTAACAAAGTCCGAGGAGGAGATCTGGGAGGAGGCTGAGCAGGTGCAGAAGGTGGCCGCCATAGTCAACGCCGGCGCCGGCTTGGGCAAGACGGCGTTCAAGGAGGGCGGCGAAGAGGCCATGAAGGAGATGGGCAAGCAAATCGGCAGCGAGGTGGGGAAGGGCTTCGCCAGCGAGGTCAGCCAGACCGTTAAAGACGTCCTCAGCCTCGAGGGCTGCGCCATGAGCCAGATAGGCATAGGCATCGCCAAATTCGTCACGGGCGTGGACCCCCAGAAGGAGGCCTCCGACATAAGGAAGAACTCCATGAGGACCTGCACCCTGCTCCAGAGCTGGGTGGACCACACCCTCGCCCGCACCGAGAGATATACCTACAGAACCCTGTACACCTGCATAGACGAGGCCCAGGACCTCATAGACAGGATCAACGACGCCCTCAAGGCGTTCGAGGACGCCGTCGCCGGGTTCCGATGCATCACCTGCGAGCTCACCCCCGAGTACATGGAGCACATCCAAGGCATGATCAACGAGCTCAACGACTTCATCCGGGCCTTCGGGGACCTCATCGACCAGGTGCAGCAGAGACTACAACAGGCCATAGACCTCTACAACAGGGAAGACGTCTACGACAGCCCCTACGTGAGGGTCAACGTCCAGAACAACAAGATCCCCAACATACAGAAATCCCTAGACCGCAGCGCAGAAGCCAGGAAATAGCAGTTCCCTCAACGCTACTCCCTTTAACCTCGACCTCGATTACCTATAGGGACGACGAAACGCCAACCACAGGTACCCGAGCAGAACAGCTGCAGAACCTGTGCAGAGCAGCTGCAGAGCACGCCCAAACAAGGCACGAGAACCGCTTAGCACCCGAAAACCGGTAATAACCATGACGCTCCCCACCTAACCCCATGAATGGGGGAGGGGGCCCTCAACCCACGCACGCCAGGGATAGCTTCTGCAACATGCTGGCCTATGGAGAAACCTTCCCGACTCAACTCCCGTCCGCA
>CAYFYM010000271.1:0-2451 GCA_964347405.1 uncultured Candidatus Bathyarchaeia archaeon
CGACGAGGCCCGGGAGCTGGCGACGGTGCCCCATATCTACGGGATGCGCGGTGCGAAACGGTGGATACACGGCTTTAGCTTGCTGCACGCAGCTGCGGCGGTGCTGTTCATCCGGGTCCACGGCGGGGTCGCGGTGGCCGGGCTGGGAGTGGGGCTGTTGCTGTTGCTCGCCGCGAACCTGCGTATCCACAGGGGCAAATCTCAGGGCGAGTGGCTGAGGGCGCTGCCGCTTTTCCACGCGGCCATGCTGGTGTACGTGGTGTTGATGATCGCAGATTTCTTCGTGTAGCCTAGTATCCCCTTAGCCAGGTTCTGGCGACGTTGAAGATTATGAGCACGGCCATCAGCGCCATGACGAGGGTGATGTTTCTGGGGGCCGCGATGTTTCGGGCCTGGGTGTATATGAAGTAGAGCATGACGAGGGCTATTATGGAGACCAGGGTTACCCGTATCTGCCTCATGTGTATCTCAATCGTGACGCAGCGCTCACTTAACAAGGTTTCGGATTGGGTTAGTAGGCCGGGCAGGAATCGAATCTTCTGATCTCCCCGTCTCAAGGCTCAATGATCTCACAAGAACGCGTTCCACTAGGAACATCGCCCCGATGAGGGTCAGCCTCTTCATCGAAGATGCCTCTGATCGTCAACAACAACTCACCGATATTCTCCGGCTTCATGAAGGTCTCGTAGACGGGAAAGTCGAGCCTACCCACGGCCTCGTAGACGCTCTCGTGACCAGAGAGAAAAATGATCTCCAGCCTCTCATTAATCAGCTTCAACACCCTGGCCATCAGGTCCCCCCGGCACCCCGGGAAAACAAAGTCTATGATTGCTAGATCGATCTCATGTCTCTTGACCGCCGCGATGGCCTCGTCCAAGTTCTCGGCGGTGTAGACCGTGTAGCCTTCATTGTCCAGGATGGCTTTAAAGACGGTCAACGCGTCGATGTCGTCGTCGATGAGCAGGATGCTACCTAGCATTACAGCTAATCTTACCTATTGATAATATAGAGAATGTGTACAGCTAGTCTGTATCATTGCATATACATGGCTGCGTATACGTCGCAAGATATATCAAGTGCTGGCAAGGGGCATGGGTTAAGCCTCAGAGACACCCGCGAAACCGCCTAAACGAAGGCAGCAAGGCAGTTGACATCCACGGAAACCAGCCTTGTCTCCCCGTCTACAGAGAAGCATGGATTGGTGGGCCGGGCAGGGATCGAACCTGCGACCCTCGCCACGTCAAGGCGATGTCATACCACTAGACCACCGGCCCACGCGCACTATAGGGAAGAAAAGAACTGTATAAAGTTTACCGGTGAACCTCCACAAGCCCCATACCCTCCAGCAGCCGATACCACTCCACCAGATACTCCAAGTCCGTCTCCCCACGCTCCAGCCTCACCAGCTCGCTGATCTCCCGGAGGCTCCGCTCCACGTCCGTCCAGTACAACGCCAGGGTGCCCACTCCCCTCCCCTTGGGGTGGTCCTTCCCCAGCCTCCACAGTGCCTCCCTGTCCTCGTCGCTAAGCCTCCGCTCCCAGCCCCGGGTGCTCACCGGGCCCTTGTACAGCCGCCGCGGCACCACGGACATGGCCCCCGTCTCCAGCTTGGTGCGCCTCTTCTTCCTGTACTTCCGTGCCTCGACTCCGCTGGCCTCCAGCACCGTACCAAGCGTCTCCCGGGCCATCTTGACCCGATTCTTCGCCGCCTGCCTCATGTCCACGGTGAGGGCCTCGATGGATTCCTCGACGGCCTCGTCGCCGGGCGCCAGCCGCGCCGCCGACTCCACCGCCTTGACGGCCACCACCGTCCAGTAATCGGCCCTGTCCTTGAGCAGCCTCAGCGCCCGGGGCGTCTCCTCGGGCTCGTTCACCGCGTCCTCGACGTAGCCCCTGAGCCGCTCCATGAGCCTGGCCTTCTCCCGGGCGTGAGTCTCCGACGCTATCCACGCCGCCTCCGCCGGCCCCGCCGAGGCCAGGAAGTACGCGTAGGTGGCGGTGACCAGCGCCGCCCGCCCTAGCATAGCAGGGTCCACCTTGTCCATGGTGTCCAGGCTCGTGTGCCAGAACTTGTCGGGCCACTGGATGAGCATGGGGCAGCCGACGCCCACCGACGGGTCGCTGTACACGTAGTGGTCGCTGCCGCCGCTGAAAGGCGTCTCCGCGTGCCTGAACAACGCGTAGCTGCTGCTGCCGCCTAGGTTCTCCACTTCCCCCGTCACCTCCTTGAACACGGCGGCGATGACGCTGTTCACGTAGCTGGGTAGCGACTCCGGCGTCCGCTCAACGAGGAAGCTGCCGCCGGTGACGCACTGCCTCTCCCCCACCATGTCCAGGTTCAAGGCGGCCACCATTCCAGGGACCTCCGCCTCGTTGGCCACCAGGTGGGCGTAGCTGCCGCTCATCTCCGGCACCAGCGTGAACCTGACGGCTCTCTTGGGTTTTGCCAAC
>CAYFYM010000272.1:0-3037 GCA_964347405.1 uncultured Candidatus Bathyarchaeia archaeon
GCTCCGACGCCCAGATTTGGAGGAAGACGCCCGTGATGTCGTGGCCGTTGAGCGTGTCCAGCGCGGCAACGTATCCCTCGGCCCTCATCTCCGCCGACCGCATCCCGGCAACCATAATACCTGAGACCCGCCTCTTCCTACAGGGGCGACGTGGTTGACCTTCAGCTACCCTCGGGAAGCCGCTAAAAGGAGATGCACGGTCTGCGGAGAGGAGAAGACCGTGTCACAGGTCCTCGGCGTCTGCCTCGACTGCATCAGAAATAGACCGGAGGACTCGATGAGCCACATAAGGGAGGCCCACCGCAGCGCCCGGGCAAGGCACGGGTTGCCCGCCGAGCCGCCCCGCAGCCCCGACGGAGTCAAATGCGGGCTCTGCTCCAACGACTGCAGCATAGGCGTCGGTGAACAGGGGTATTGCGGCCTCAGGTGGAACGACGGCAGGCTACAGTCCTTCACGGGTCCGGACGAGGGCCTCCTCTACGCGTATCTTGACCACCACCCCTGCAACTGCTGCGCCTCCTGGTTCTGCCCCGGAGGCACCGGGGCCGGGTACCCCCAGTACGCGAGGTGCCCCGGCGTCGAACGCGGCTACGCCAACCTCTCCGTCTTCCTCTACGGCTGCAACTTCGACTGCCTCTTCTGCCAGAACGCCTCCCACAAACAGCTCGAATCCGCCACCGAGACGACAGCGGAGATGCTCGCGTCCAGCTTCCGCCTAGACGACAGGATCACCTGCATCTGCTACTTCGGGGGCAGCCCTGAGCCCCAGCTCCCCTTCACGTTGAAGGCCTCGAGGCTCGCCCTAGAGGCCGCCGGGGACAGGGTGCTCAGGCTGTGCTGGGAGTGGAACGGCTGCGGGGCCCCCGGGCTCGTAAGGGAGGCGGCCAGGCTTGCGCTGGACTCCGGCGGCAACCTGAAGTTCGACCTAAAATGCAAAACGCCGAGCCTGAGCCACGCGCTGTCCGGCGTCGACAACACGAGAGCCTACCGCAACTTCGAGGCCGTGGCCCGCCTCTACAGGGGACGCCCCGAGGCGCCTGTTCTTACGGCGACTACCCTGCTGGTACCAAGGTACGTGGACGCCATGGAGGTGGATGGGATAGCCCGGTTCATAGCGGGCCTCGACGAGTCCATCCCCTACAGTCTGCTGCTCTTCCACCCCGCCTACGCCATGAGCGACCTACCCGTGACGCCGCTGAGCCAGGCCCAAGAGTGCTACAGGGCGGCATCTGAGCACCTAGAAAACGTGAACGTCGGGAATCTGCACATACTGGGGATGAGAAGCCTCAGGGAGTTCACTGACAGGCTGTGACACCTGCCCACCCGATAAAACTGCAGATGGCTGGCAGCTTGTCACCCTCGTCTCCGCCAGACGAGCCTGCATACGCCGTCCCCGCTGAACGACTTCTCGCGGGTCACCGTCCACGCAGGGTTGAATCCCTGCCAGAACGCGTCGTCCGTGACGCCGCAGTAGATGTCCCCAAGCTCCTCGGCTCTGGCGCTCATCTCGGCGAAGGCGGCCCCCAGGGGGCAGTAGCTGTACTCCACCACCTTCAAGTCGGGCTCGTCCACCGTGACGCCTCCCGTCCAAGCCAGCGCGTACATGGGGCCATTCTCGTCCCTGTGGTTCCTCCACGTGTTCTCGACGCCCCGCTCCTCGTAGCTCCTCCTCGCCTTCTCACCTGAGTCTTTGCTCATCCTGCGGACCGTCTCGCGGATCACCCTCCTGCCCTCGTCCTCGCCCAGGCTCTCGATGAGGGTCTCAGCCATGTACACGAAAACCTTGGCGCGGCTCGCCTCATACGATTTGATAACATCCCTTCTGGTTATCGGCTCCATGGAGCCTCAGACGCAACACACCCAGTTAAAACTATTCCCCGGCGGCCACCTTGAGGCGCTTCTCCCTTCTCTCGGCCAGACAGAGGGGGCACTCCAGCCGTTGCTCGTAACCGCTGAAGTAGTTCTCGACAAGGCCGTGGATGGGGCACTCGAACTGGTAGTGGGGGAGCTCGCCACTCCAGCCGTCCCTGCTCTTGTGGCCGGTGTAGACATAACCGCTGAGCTGCATCTTGAGCCAGCTCAGAAGCTTGATCCCCTTGTCCATGATTACTCTTACCCTTATCATGATTTATGTTTTAATGAAGATGAGTCTGTATCCATATACTACATAACAAATGGATCAACGTTCCATATGTCCCTCCACGGCTTGAGCCTTCTGATCGGAAAGAGTCATTAACCGGATGAGACAAGAATCAGTGTCTAGAATGACGGGTTTCGTGGACGCAGCCGACATACTGAAGAGAGAGTACGAGGACGGAGCCGAGGTCAAGGTCAGAGGCTGGATATACACCAGCAGGAGCAGCGGAGGCATCCAGTTCTTGGAGCTCAGGGACGGGTCAGGGGTCATACAGTGCACCCTGAACAGGCGCAGCATCGACGACGAGACCTTCGACGAGGTGGAGAAGTACCCTCTGGAGACCGCCCTGGAGCTGAGCGGCGTCGCCAGACGGGATGACAGGGCGCCAGGCGGCTGGGAGATCAGTGTGAACGGCGTCGGCGAAGTCTACGTCTCCCAGCCCGACTACCCCATAGTGAAGAAGGAGCAGGGCATCGAGTTCCTCATGGACAACAGGCACCTCTACGTACGCGAGCCCAAGCTCCAGAACATATTCCAGGTAAGGGCCAAGTTCCTGGAGGCCGCCCGAGACTGGTTCAACGACAACGACTACACCGAGGTGCAGACCCCCATGTTCATGACCGCCAGCGTCGAGGGCGGCAGCACCCTGTTCAGCGTCGAGTACTTCGACAGAAAGGGCGTCTACCTGAGCCAGAGCTGGCAACTCTACGCCGAGGCCCTCATCAGCAGCCTCGGAAAGATATACACCGTCGCCCCCAGCTTCCGCGCCGAGCCGTCACGGACCAGGCGGCACCTCAGCGAGTTCCTGCACATGGAGCTTGAGGAGCCGTGGACCGACCTCGACGGCATCATGACAACCGGCGACAGGCTGGTGTGCCTCATCGCCAACGCCCTCGGCGA
>CAYFYM010000273.1:0-3540 GCA_964347405.1 uncultured Candidatus Bathyarchaeia archaeon
ACGCGTAACCACTATAGAATACACATACATTCGTTAGAGCACAGTCTTCGCTTTCTCTATGTCGTCGACTCCGAGAACAACCCTAGTACTCGTCGCAGCATAGAAAAAGTCAATGTTAATTCCAGCATCCGCTATACGACGACAAACGCCTCCAAGCTCTCCAGGCCTATCCTTAACATCGAGCACCAAAACATCACCTTCCCCGATAACCTCAAAGCCTGCCCTCTCTAGCGCAATCCGCGCAGATCTCACGTCATCCACCAGAATACGCGCGACTCCCTCCATCTCACACGGACCACACAACCCCTCGATGTTTACCCCAGCCTCGCCAAGTGCCTCTCCTAGATCCGCGAGGGTTCCAGGTCTGTTCTCTAACCTGACCTTGATATCTTTTAACATGAATCTAAGAAAAACGTATATCTATCTCTAAAAACCTTCCGGGCAGTCTATCCTGACCAAGAGACATTCATTGTATGAGAACTGTTAGATCGGTTTAAGATGGTTAGAGGTGGCCTGGTTTCGCGATTATCCCTCATATCCCATACGAATATCCATGGCTGTTGGCTGGTCTCAGAACCACTGTAGTGTCGACCCCTTTCCCGGAACCGGCTACCACAAGGACATCTCCTCCAACTGGGACAACGCCGAGTCAGCAGCCATAACGGCTGTCTCCACTACCACGTTCACGCCCTAACCGAAGAGACGCAGAGTCTAATCATTTTTACCTGCACGGTACATCGTGTCCCACTATGCCTATATTCGCACATTTACGCACGCACTCACATTATATGTGGAGCTTTCTATCATATTATTGGTAATCCGTGTTAGAGACCAGAAGACGATCCTTGATCAAAACTGTTACGTGGAGGATTATAGCGATTGCAGTCATTTTCTTGACAACTTTGATCTATTTTCAGAAACCCTATGAGGCTTTCATCATTACTATCGTCTCCCAAACAATGAAGTTCTTCCTCTATTATATTCATGAGAGAGTTTGGTGCAGGATCGAATGGGGATTAGAATAGGCGTACACACGTGTGCGTGTTCCCAAATATCCATATTTTTCTGCTTCTCCAATTTTATTAGGATATAACTATGCCAGTATAGGCGGATATTATCTCTTATGCACGCGTATAAACTCAACCCTCATTATCCATTTTGCATCTTCGACATATCCCATATATGTCAAACCTATGGCCGGTAACCGAGAATCCTCTCCTCTTTGAAATCCTATCAACTTCCTTCTCTATCGTTTCATCCTCAACGTCAACAATTTCCCCACACCTCCGGCATACAAGATTAACATGCATGCTCGTATTGGGGTCATATCGATGATTATCATCGAAGGCAAGTTCTTGTAACATGTTCACGTCCCTCATAACATGAAGCGTATTATAGACGGTGGAAAGGCTGATCGAAGGATGACGCCCTCTAATAAGCTCATAAACCTGTTCAGCTGTAGGATGATCCCTACTGCCTAATACAATCTGAGCTATGGCTATTCTCTGCGGCGTCGCACGAAAACCGTTCCTCCTGAAGGCTTCAATTATCTTCTCCTTAGACTCCATCGCTGTACAACCGTTCTTAAATAAGAATAACTCTTAAATAATCTCGTTTTTCAGGCTTTACTAAGTTTTAGGTGTACTTCTTATGGAAGAAAAAAGAAGACCAATGATCACTTCAGGCGCACACGGCACGTCGATCCGAGACTGGTGGCCGAAACAGCTGAACCTGAAGATTCTGCACCAGCATTCCTCCCTGTCCAACCCGATGGGGGAGGATTATAACTACGCTGAGGAGTTCAAGAAACTCGACCTGGAGGCCGTGAAAAAGGACCTCTACGCCTTGATGACCGACTCACAGGACTGGTGGCCGGCCGACTACGGTCACTACGGGGGGCTCTTCATACGTATGGCTTGGCACAGCGCAGGTACCTACCGCACCGGCGACGGCCGCGGCGGCGCCGGCTCAGGGTCGCAGCGTTTAGCGCCCCTCAACAGTTGGCCCGACAACGCCAACCTCGACAAGGCGCGGCGGCTTCTCTGGCCCATCAAGCAGAAATACGGAAGGAAAATCTCGTGGGCCGACCTGATGGTTCTAGCAGGCAACTGCGCCATAGAGTCGATGGGATTAAAAACCTTCGGCTTCGCAGGCGGAAGAGAAGACGTCTGGGAGCCAGAAGAGGACGTCTACTGGGGCGACGAGAGCGAGTGGCTCGGCGACAAACGCTACACAGGCGACCGGGAACTCGATAACCCCCTCGCCGCCGTGCAGATGGGCCTTATCTACGTGAACCCGGAGGGACCGAACGGCGAGCCTGATCCAGTCGCCTCGGGCCGCGACGTTAGAGAGACCTTCTCACGCATGGCAATGAACGACGAAGAGACCGTCGCACTCATCGCAGGCGGGCACACCTTCGGAAAAATGCACGGTGCAGGCGACGCCAAACATCTAGGTCCCGAGCCAGAAGCCGCCAGCATAGAAGAACAGGGTCTCGGCTGGAGGAGCACCTTAGGCACAGGTAAGGGAGATGACACGATCACCAGCGGCCTGGAAGGCCCGTGGACACCGAACCCAACCAAATGGGACACGGGATACTTCGACATGCTCTTCGGATACGAGTGGGAACTCACTAAGAGCCCCGCAGGAGCACATCAGTGGAAACCCAAGGACCTGGCCGAAGAGAACTACGCCCCAGCCGCTCACGATCCATCGAAGCGGGTCTCTCCCGTCATGAGTACAGCGGACATGGCGTTAAAGATGGACCCGATCTACGAGCCCATCGCGAGGCGCTTCCATGAGAACCCCGAAGAGTTCGCAGACGCGTTCGCCCGGGCGTGGTTCAAGCTCACACATCGTGACATGGGTCCTCGATCACGTTACCTTGGCCCAGAGGTTCCAGAAGAAGAAATGATCTGGCAAGACCCGGTGCCCGCAGTCGATCATGAGCTCATCGACGATCAGGACATCGCAGACCTCAAGGCCAAGATCCTTGCCTCGGGCCTGTCGATCTCGGAACTGGTCTCAACCGCCTGGGCTTCTGCGTCCACGTTCCGTGGCTCCGATAAACGTGGAGGTGCCAACGGTGCGCGTATCCGTCTTGCGCCTCAAAAGGATTGGGAAGTCAACCAGCCAGAGCAACTAGAGAAAGTGCTGCAGACGCTCGAAGGAATCCAAAAGGAGTTCAACGACCTGCAGAAGGGAGGTAAGAAGGTTTCCCTCGCCGACTTGATCGTCCTGGGTGGATGCGCAGGCATCGAACAGGCTGCGAAGAACGCCGGGCACGATGTGACCGTCCCCTTCACGCCGGGACGTATGGATGCGTCGCAGGAGCAAACCGACGTGAATTCATTCGCCGTACTTGAACCGGCTGCAGACTGGTTCCGTAACTATCAGCAAACAAGATACGCCGTATCGGCAGAGGAAATGCTGGTTGATCGGGCGCAACTGCTGACGCTGACCGCTCCTGAGATGACGGTTCTCGTTGGCGGTATGCGCGTCTTGAATGCCAACTTCGGACAGTCCCAGCACGGCGTCTTC
>CAYFYM010000274.1:0-4490 GCA_964347405.1 uncultured Candidatus Bathyarchaeia archaeon
CAGGAAGGTGGAGAGGGAGTTAGGCGTCACCCTGATAGGGGAGGCCGAAGTAGGTACGGGAACAGTCCTCACCAGGCCCATGGGGCCCCGCACCCTCGGCGACATGATAAAGCTCAAACCCGATGAAAAAGACGAAAAGGAAGGCTAGCCATAAACGGAGCCATAGTTGTAACCGGCACACCTGGAACCGGCAAGACCACCTTATCCCGGTTGTTGGCGGACGAGATCGACGCCAAGCACATCGAGCTCTCGGCATACTCTGAGAGCCTCGGGTTCGTCATGTCAAAGGACAGGGAGATGGACACCGGTGTAATTGACCTTGAGGCCCTGAGGATGAAGATAGCCGCGGAGCTCAAGGCCACAGACTGGGCGGTCGTCCTGAGCGGGCACTACGCGCACGAGGTTGCGCCGCCGGGGATGACGTTGATGGTGTTCGTGCTCAGGAAGGCGCCGTGGGCGCTAGCCGATGTGCTGCACGGACGCGGCTACAGGGAGGCTAAGGTGTGGGAGAACGTGGAGGCCGAGATAATGGGGGTCTGCGCTGCCGAGGCCTTGGAGACGCATAGGAAGGTGTGCGAGATAGACACGACGAGGTCAACCCCAGGGGAGTGTCTGGAGAAGATGCTGAGAAGCATTCAGGGTAAGGCGATGTGCGACGGCCCGATAGACTGGCTGAGCCACCCCAGAACAATGGAGCTGATAAAGAGAAGTGTACCTTATAGCTAGATGCCCTAGCTGCGGGAAACACATGATGGCCAACACGGCTAACAAGACCCGCACCTGCCCCCACTGCGGCTCCAGATCGGAGCTGTTCAGCCTAAGGGTGCTGGCGAGGGCGGATAACAGCAGGGACGCAGTTAGGATCATTCAGCGGCTCAAGGAGAAAGACGCGGAGACGCGCCCAGGGGCAAGGTTCAAGCGGTTCAAGCCTTAAAGACACAGCCAAGCCTCCGAACCAAGGGCTCTGTCGCTGGGAAGAGTTTCTGGTTTTTATATTAGAGTATGGGATACTGTAGGGTAAGAGGCAACCAGTATGGCGGCAATAACAGGTAGAAAATTCTTCGAGGAGCTGGGGCAGCTCGTCGGCAAGCCGGTCTTCGTGGAGGACACCTCGGGAAAGACGTATGAGGGAGTCCTCCTAGGCTTCGACAGCCAGAGCATGAGCGTCGCCATGGGGGACGTCAAGGGGACACAGGGCACGCTCTACCACAGGCTGTTCCTCACAGGTAACACGGTGGCAAAGGTGATGGCCACGGAGAGGCCGTTCAACCTTAACGGGCTGAAGGAGCGTCTGGAGCGCGTCTTCCCCAACATGGTCCAGTTCTTCCCCGAGGCAGGCGTCCTCGTCGTGATGAACAAGATAAGGCTCAACGAGTCAGGAGTAATCGAGGGCACGGGGCCTGCGGCCGACAGGGTCGAAGACATATACAACCGTTTCGTGGCTGAGACCACCTAACCCCAATTTATTGTGATCTTAAGAGTTAAAGCCGACACACCAGAATAGAGTCCACATGTCGTTCGAGCTCCGGGACAGGGACCTCCTAGGCCGCATCGGGAGGCTTCGCACAAAGAGCGGGGAGGTGGAGACCCCCGCCTTCATGCCCGTCGTAAACCCTCTGCTCCAGACCCTGCCGCCGAGGCGGATGAAGGAAAAGTTCGGCTGTGACATCGTAATAACCAACAGCTACATCATCAGGAGACAGTTCTGCGACGTCCCCGACCTGGAAGTCCACGGGCTGCTGGACTACGACGGAGTCGTCATGACGGACAGCGGCGCCTACCAGATACTCGTCTACGGAGGCGTCGAGGTGACCCAGGCCGAGATAATAGAGTTCCAGAAACAGATAGGCTCAGACATCGCGGTTATACTCGATATACCTACAGGCTGGGATGTGCCGAGAAGCGACGTGGAGTACACCGTGGAGGAGACGCTGCGGAGGGCCGAGGCGGCGATCCCCCACATTGAGGACTCGGAGGCGCTGTGGGTGGGCCCCGTGCAGGGGGGGCGGCACCTGGACCTCGTGGCGCGTTCGGCGAGGCTAGTCGGCGAGATGCCGTACGACGTCCACGCCCTGGGCAGCCCAACAGAGGTCATGGAGAGGTACATGTACCCGGTGCTCGTGGACATGGCCATGACCGCCAAGCTCAACCTCCCCGCCGAGAGGCCCCTCCATCTCTTCGGCGCGGGCCACCCCATGGTCTTCGCCATGAGCGTCGCCATGGGGTGCGACCTCTTCGACAGCGCCGCCTACGCCCTTTACGCAAAGGACGACAGGTACATGACCAGCAGGGGAACCACGCAGCTGAGAGGCCTCCAGTACCTGCCCTGCGGCTGCCCCGTATGCAGGAGCCACACCGCAGACGGCCTCAAGGACATGCCCCGGGGCGAGAGGCAGAGGCGCCTCGCCGAGCATAACCTGTACGCCACGGTGACGGAGATGGACGCCGTGAAACAGGCGGTGGTGGAGGGCCGCCTCTGGGACCTCGTGGAGACCCGGGCCAAAGGGCACCCTCAGATGACTGCCGCCCTCAAACGGCTCTCCGCCTACAGGGAGGACCTGGAGAGGGGCAGCCACGGCTTCAAGGGCCGCGGCGTCTTCTACCACGACTACCACAGCCTAGCCAAGCCAGAGGTCACCCGGTACACCAGACGGCTCATCGATAACTACGGCAAGCCTGAGGGAAAGCCCACGCTGCTGCTCATCCCGGCTCCCCCCGAGAAGCCGTTCAATGCCTACCCCGGGCACCTGCGGCTCAGGGAGGGGCTACAGCCGGGGCTGGAGGAGATACACGTATGCTTCGGCGCCGCCCCCTACGGGGTCGAGCCGGAGAGCCTGGCCGAGACCTATCCTCTGAGCCAGTACGAGATTGCTGAACCCCTAGACCATGAGACCCGGATGTTCACGGTAGAGAAGACCGTGGAGTACGTCGAAGCGGCCCGCCACCAATGTGTGGTGCTCGTCAGAGGAAACGATGCCTTAGACGACCTATTGGAGGCTGCGCTGAGGAAAACGGTGTCCTCGCTCCAAGTGTTGAGGCCCGATACGGTGTGGGAGAAGGAGACGGGGGAAAAAGTCCTAGAGATTCTAAAGCCCACAATGGACAACCGGGGGGACGGGTCCCGACGTTAAGTCTAGGAAAAAGTAACCTATAAGAATAGGCAGTAAGGATATGTTGTGTCCCCCTAGGTGGCTCAGCTTCGACTGGTTGTCGGGGAAAGGACTGAAACGGCCCGCATGTGCAGATACGCGGGCCTTTCGACTAGGCTAGGTAATAGAAAGAATGGTTAAACTTAGTTTCATGGGCGGCACCCACCAGGTGGGGGGCAACGCCGTCCAAGTGATATCAGATCAGACGAACCTGCTTCTGGAGTACGGCGTCAAGCCCGGCACGCCGCCGGAGTTCCCGGGCCACATAAGGGCCAAGGACGTTGACGCCATCGTGGTGGGGCACGCCCACCTCGACCACAGCGGCGGCGTCCCTCTCTTCTATTTGTCGGAGAGGAAGCCGTACTTCGCGACCCGTACCACGAGCGAGTTCATGAAGATACTCATAAAGGACATGATCAAGCTCAACAGCTACTATCTGCCCTTCGAGTATCTTGAACTCGAGAACATGCAGAAGTACAGGAACGACATCGTCTACGGCCAGAAGGTGAAGGTTAAGGACACGGAGTTCAGGCTCCTCGACGCGGGGCACATACCCGGCAGCGGTATGATAGACATCACGGTGGGTGGAAAGAAGATACTGTACACAAGCGACTTCAACACAGTGCAGACGCGGATCTGCCGCGGCGCCAAGGTGCCGAGGAAGAAGTACGACGCCGTGGTGATCGAGTCCACATACGCGATGCACGAGCACCCCGAGAGGAAGCAGCTTGAGAGGGATTTCGTGAAGGACATAAAAACGACTGTGAACGACGGCGGCAAGGTCCTTGTGCCAGCCTTCGCCGTAGGCCGAAGCCACGAGATGTTAAGCATCCTCCACGCCCACAAGTTCAACGGCTACGAGCTGATGGACGGCATGGCCAGGGCCGTGAACCAGGTGATGCTCGATATCCCCGAGTCGGTGAAGACCCCGAAGACTTACTCCAAAGCCGTCTCCAAGGTCCACATGATAAGGGGCTGGAGGGACAGGCGGCAGGCCGTCAAGAAGGCGGACGTGATAGTGGCGCCCTCGGGGATGCTCCAAGGAGGCACGGTGATGTTCTACATGGAGAAGCTTGCGCTGGACCCCAACAACTCCGTCTTTGTGGTGAGCTTCCAGGTGCCGGGGACGAACGGCGCCAAGCTACTGGAGACGGGTATGTTCCCGATAAAGGACCGTGAGACTAGGGTCAACGCCAAGGTGAAGCACTTCGACTTCAGCAGCCACAGCGGCAGGACGCCGCTGCAGCAGTTCATCAGGAGGCTAAAAGGCAAGCCGGACGTCTACGTCATCCACGGAGAGGAGGAGAGCTGCGACTTCCTGGCCGAGTGGGTCCGGGACGA
>CAYFYM010000275.1:0-4646 GCA_964347405.1 uncultured Candidatus Bathyarchaeia archaeon
CATGGTGCCTATCTTGTATTGGAGGTCGATACCGGCCTTCTCCAGCACCTCCTCGGCTACCTTGTTCAGCTTCTCGTACTCGGCGTGCATCTCGTTGATGTGGCTGGTGAGCGGTATCATGATCTCGGGGTGCACGTCCACCCCCCTCTTCTTGACGTTCACAGCCGCCTCCATGATGGCCTGAACCTGCATCTCTGTCAGTCCAGGGTACATGAGGCCAGCGCGGCACCCTCTGAGGCCAAGCATGGGGTTGGTCTCCCAGAGACTCTCCACGACCCGCAGCAGGTACTCCTTCTCCTCGAGCTCCTTGCCTTTGGCTCCCTTGCACCTTAGCGTGGTCACCTCCTGAAGAAGCTCCTCCCTCGGCGGCAGGAACTCGTGCATGGGCGGGTCTATGAGCCGAACGATTACGGGGTAGCCGTCCATGGCCTCGAAGATGCCCTCGAAGTCCTTCCTCTGGAAGGGCAGTATGTTCTCAAGCGCCTGTAGGTAATCCTGGACGTCTTTGCTGGCGTCCACATTCTTCTTCAATTCGCTGTAGCCTTCTCCGCCTTTCGCCGCCTCCAGCTGCCTAAGCAGCGGCGCGGCTACCTCGGACTTGAGGATCATGTTTACCACGTTCTCGCGGCGGCTGATCTCCTCGCCCTCCTGGTCGAAGAACATGTGCTCGGTCCTGCAGAGGCCGATGCCCGTGGCGCCGAACTGCCGCGCCTTGGCGGAGTCTTCGGGGTTGTCCGCGTTGGTCAACACGCCGAGGCCCTTGATCTCGTCGGCCCACTCCAGCGCCTGGATGAGCTCGGTCTCCTTCTCGAAGGCCGTCTCTATCGTCGAGACTTTGCCGAGGAAGACCTCGCCGGTGGTGCCGTCTACGCTTATCCAGTCGCCCTCCTTCACCGTGTGCTCGCCCACAGTGAACAGGTTGCGGCTGTTGTCGATCTTGATTTCCTCGCATCCTGCGACGCAGGGCTTACCCCATCCCCTGGCCACGACGGCCGCGTGACTCGTGCCGCCGCCGTGCTGGGTGAGGAATCCCTGGCTCACCACCATCCCGTTCACGTCGTCGGGGGTGGTCTCGGGCCTGACGAGTATTACGGCTTCGCCCGCCTTACCGTGCTCCTCCGCCCTGTCGGCGTCGAAGACGGCTATGCCCACGGCTGCGCCTGGGCTCGCGTTGAGCCCCTTGGCCAGAAGCGTCGCCTTCTCCTTGGCGGCCGGGTCGAACTGGGGGTGTAGAAGCTGGTCCACGTTGTTGGGGGTGATGCGTTTCACCGCGGTCTCTTGGTCGATGAGCCCCTCGTTCGCCATGTCCACCGCGATCTTGATGGCAGACCGGGCAGTCCTCTTGCCGGTCCTCGTCTGCAGTATCCAGAGCTTACCTTTCTCTACGGTGAACTCCATGTCCTGCATGTCCTTGTAGTGCTCCTCCACGATCTCGGCGATGTCTTCAAGCTCCTTGTATAGCTTGGGCTGCTGCTCCTTCAGCTCGGTGATGTTGATGGGCGTCCTGATACCGGCCACCACGTCTTCGCCCTGGGCGTTGAAGAGGAGCTCGCCGAACAAGTCCCTAGAGCCGTCGCTGGGGCTCCGTGTGAACATGACGCCGCTGCCGCTGTCCCATCCCATGTTGCCGAAAACCATGGTCTGTACGTTGCAAGCGGTGCCCATGCTGTCCGGGATACCCTCCACCTTCCTGTAGGTTACCGCGCGGGGGATGTTCCAGCTGTTGAAGACGGCGGCTATTGCTCGTCTCAGCTGCTCCATGGGGTCCTGGGGGAAGTCCTCTTTCAGAAGCTTCTTGTAGAGCTTCTTCTGACCCTCAACGGTCTCCTTGAGTCCGGCATCGCTGACCTCCGTGTCCCCAGTGACGCCCTCCTTCTCCTTGACTTTATCGAACACGGCCTCGAAGTCGCGGCGTTCAAGGCCCATGACGACGTCGCTGAACATGGTGACGAAACGCCTGTACGCGTCCCAGACGAAACGCTTGTCACCTATGATCCCGATCATGGCCTCAGCGACGCCGTCGTTCAAGCCTAGGTTAAGGACCGTGTCCATCATGCCCGGCATGCTGATGGGTGCGCCGCTGCGGACAGATACCAGCAACGGTGACTTCTTGTCTCCGAACCTCTTCCCCGTTTCCTTCTCAAGGGTCTTGACGTGTTCGAGTATCTCCTCCCAAAGTCCCTCTGGGAACTCTCCACCCGCCTCAAAGAACTCGGCACACGTATCTGTTGTGATTGTGAACCCCGGCGGGATGCTGAGACCTAGGCTGGTCATCTCGGCGAGGTTAGCGCCCTTCCCGCCGAGAAGGGCCTTCATTTCCTTGTTGCCTTCAGTGAAGTCGTATACACGCTTCTCCAAATCGATAATCACCTGATAACTCTGGTGATGTAATACAGACTTTTACGTTTACCGGTGCATGTGGATGAGCTGAACTTGTCTATGGAAACCAATATTACAGTATATAGAAGCTCGGAGTCTGTAAATACGAGTCATTTCCCATGGGGGCCATTTTTTATCACAAAATTATAAAAAATCAATTTTTCTCAATATTTGAGAAAAACAAGCGTTTTAATAACACGTATTTTGAAAACAGTTATAAGCGAGGCTTTTTCTCTAATCATAATTCTCGTGAGGGGTATTTTGACGACCAAGCTTCGTAACACGATCTCCTGCACCGAGTGCGGTGCAACCAACCTTCTACGAGACTACGAAACCGGTGAACTTGTCTGCCAAGAATGCGGCTTCGTGGTCTCCTCGACCTTGATCGACCAGGGCCCCGAGTGGCGCGCCTTCGACCAGGAGCAGCGGGACAAGCTGCCGAGGGTCGGCGCACCTGTGACGTGGACGATCCACGACAAGGGACTGAGCACCACCATCGGGTGGCAGGACCGTGACGCCTCGGGCAGGAAGCTGAGCCCCGAGGAGCGGGCCAGGCTCTACAGGCTCAGGAAGTGGCACCGGCGTAGCAAGGTCTCTGACTCCACGCAGCGTAACTTGGCCCACGCGCTCAGCGAGATGAGCAAGATAAGCTACAAGCTCAACCTGCCTCGGAATGTCATCGAGACCAGCAGCATGATCTACCGGAGGGCCATACAGAAGCAGCTCATACGCGGCAGGACCATCCAGAGCGTCGCTGTGGCGTCCATCTACATGGCGTGCAGGCAGTGCGGGGTAATTAGGACGCTGGAGGACGTGGCTACGGCCGCCAACATCACCAAGAAGGAGGCCGCCCGCAACTACCGGTTCCTCCTCAGGGAGCTGAAGCCGTCTGTCCCCCAGGTGAACCCCCGGGGCTACATCAGTAAGATAGTGAACAAGCTGGCGCTCACGGGGGAGACGGAGAGGCTGGCAATGAAGATACTGAACGAGGCGTCCGAGATGAAGCTCACCAGCGGGCGGGGGCCATCCGGAATCGCCGCGGCGTGCATCTACATAAGCAGCCAGATAACAGACGAGAGGCGCACCCAAGGCGAGATCGCGAAGGAGGCACAGGTGACCGAGGTCACCATCAGGAACAGGTACAAGGAACTCGCCCAGCGCCTGGACTTCGACGTCATGCTCTAGACGCCACCCTTTTTCAGTGCAGACACCCATTTCTATTTGGATATGCCTTACAGCTACGTTGTTTTCACGGGGAGGCCGAACTCGGGTAAGAGCAGCACCATCAGGGCTTTAACCGGGCTCAAGGTGACTACTGGGAAACGACCGGGCACAACAACGAGCATCGAGAAGCACCAGATCGCGCCGGGGCTCTTCCTCGTCGACATGCCGGGGTACGGGCGTAAAGTAGACGCGAGCAGACGGTGGGAGAGCGAGACCAAGGACAGGATACTCGACTTCATAGAGCGCGAGGCGGCCAGCATAGTGCTCACGGTGCACGTGGTGAACATCGCGACTTTTCTGGAGACGGAGGCGAGGCTCGCCAAGAAGGGCTTCATCAGTCTGGACGTCGAGATGGTGGGCTACCTGCACGACACGCTGGGCGAGTTCCCGCTGGTGGCGGCGAACAAGATCGATAAGGGCAGCGAGGACGATGTCGCGGCGAACCTTGAAGCGTTCCTGGACAGGGTGACCGGGGGAGCCCCCTCAGAGGCCGCGGGCTACGTTTTCCCGATAAGCGCTAAAAACGGTGTAGGCGTAGGCCCGCTGAAAGACTGTTTCGTTAAGACTCTTGCGGCTAAGGGCTTCAGGAACCCCTTCGAGTATATCCGGTGAGTTACTCCTCTTCCTCTTCGGGCTCGTCCTCGACGGGGCCGTCCTCGTCCCACTCGGGGAAGGAGCCGTCCTCGTCGGTGACGCCGGCCTCGGTGAGGGCGATCCTTACCTTCTCCTCCGGCAGGTAGGGGCTGTCGATGACCAGTGCCAGCCTGGTGTTCTTTCTGCCCTTGCGGAGGTAGACGCGGTGTGTGCAGGCGTGCGCCATGACGTGGCCGCCTGTGGGCTTGTTGGGGTCGCCGTAGGCGGTGTTCGGCTTGGCCTGCACCTGGTTTGTTAGGACGACGCTTAGGTTGAATGCCTCGGCGACCCTGAGGAGGTTGCCGAGGGCGCTTGCCAGCTTCTGCTGCCGCTCCGCTAGCTGCGCCCTGCCTATGTACTCGCCTCGGAAGTGGCCTATCATGCTGTCCACCACGACGAGCTTGACGTCG
>CAYFYM010000276.1:0-1585 GCA_964347405.1 uncultured Candidatus Bathyarchaeia archaeon
CTCCCGTGCGGCGGCGATCTGGGCCACACGGATCTTGGCGAGCCCCATCAGGTCGTCCTCGGTAATCACGTGCACCGTGGCGTTGAACGGGTTGGCGACCACCACCGGCTTACCGGTGGCCATGACCAGCCCCTTGGGGTGGAACTCGCCGCCGCCTACGTACAGGTACACGTCGACCTCCCCGGCCACCGCCTCGGCGTTGCGGTAGCTGCAGCCGAGAACTTGGCCCGGGTGGGGCGCCTTCTCCGATCCCTCGCCCACGTGCACCGTGAACCCCCTTTCCCGGAGCCTCTCACTCAGCTCGTCCACCATGTGGACGTGCTGCACCGTGGTAGCGAGCCCTATGCGCCTCCAACGCCCCAGATGGGGGGCGGCCTCCTCCATCAGGGCCTCGGCGTCCAGATCGACCTCGGCGTGGACGTAGACGACCGGCACGCCGACGTCCACCGTCATGCGGCTGTGGCCGTAGTGGACCACTAGGTCCGCCGACAGCTCCCGGGCCTGGTTCACGGCCAGGTCGCACGCTCCGTAGCACGAGTCCCCGCTGACATAGACCTGGGCGCCTGTGCCCGTCCGTAGCGCCTTCACTATCTGGAAGGCGAGGGGCCGCAGCCCGTCGGGAAGCTGCAGCAGGACCCGCTCCGCCCCCCGCCCCTCGATCTCCTCGATGACCCGCCCGAGCTCTAGGTGGTACAAACTATTCACATGAAACTGTGGCTTGGAGGTAATAAGGTGTGACGCCCGTCTAGAGCTTCGACTCTATTATCTTCGTCGGCACCGGGAACTTGGCGCCCGCACGCTTGAGGGCCTCCTTGGCGTGGTCGATGTGTCTCTCGTCGACCTCCGCGATAATGATGGGGGTTCTCCGCTTGACCCTGGCCGCCACGGCGGTGGGCTTCCCGTACGCCCTCTTCATGCCCTCCTGGAACCGGTCGGCCTGGGCGACGTTGACCCTCTTGTGCTCCCTTATTATCTGGTGGGGGTAGGGCACTATCTTGAGCATGAACCCGTCCCTGCCCACGCTGGTCTCAAGCACCCTGTTGGCCGCGATCCTGGCCGCCTCCAGCGCGTTGTGCCGTATCTGGGCGTCCCTGAGGTTTATGAGCTCCAGCCTGTGGCTGAACTCGCCGCCGGTGTTCCCCATGGTGAACTTGACTATCTTGCTCCCGGGGACTCCGCCCATGTACTTGCGCCGGGTGTACGCCATGTTCTTCTTGTCCCTGAACGTGCTGGCCTTCATCGCCTGTCCCACCACATAGCATAACTAGATTCTTAAAAAGATAATGCAAGCCACCCGGGGGCCGGCTAATGCTGAGCCTCTTCCTCCAGCTCCTCCGGCTCGTCTTCCTCGATGTCCTCAAGGACGGCCTCGGGGGCGGTGCTCTCGTCTGGCTTCAGCTCGACGACCCTGACCTCGGCCCTGTCTTCGACCCGTTTCACCTGCAGCAGCACCCTTATGAGGAGGAACAGGATGACCAGTGAAACCGCCAGCAACACCAAAAGTATGAGGTACTCCGTCATCGCCATACGTGAAGACGAACATTTAATGATACTTGAATTTTTCGCGACTCAAGCGGGCCGGGAG
>CAYFYM010000277.1:0-5826 GCA_964347405.1 uncultured Candidatus Bathyarchaeia archaeon
CAGGTCGTCCACGTTCCTTGGCTCGAACAGCAGCCCGTTTCTCCCGTGCTGTATCAGTTCCCTGCAGCCGTGGCCGTCCACCGCCACCGGGACACAGGCCGAGGACATGGCCTCCTGCATCGAAACGGAGAGCCCCTCCCGGGTCGAGGCGAGGACGAACACGTCGCATCTGCGGTGGAAACCGGCTGGGTCGGCTACCCTGCCCATGAACTCCACGTCCCCTAGCTGTAGCTCGTGCGCCAGACGTCTCAGATATCCCAGGCGGGGCCCGTCTCCGCCCACGAGTAGCCTGACGTCCATGCCGTGCTCCACGGCCTTGAACGCGTGCAGTATGTCCTCCACGTTCTTCTCGGGCGCGAGGCGGCCCAGCGTACCCACGGTCAGCTTGTCGCCGTCCCTCACATCCTTTCTTGGCTTGAAGCGCTCGGCGTCGACGCCAAGATAGACGGTCTCCGTCTCCTCGTCATCCGCGCCCAGCGAGACGGCTAGCTTCCTCACGTGGTCTGACACGGCGGTCACCCTGTGGGCTTCCCTGAGCGCCTTTCGGGTCAGGGGCCTGTAGACGGGGTTGTCGACGGGGACGGTGCAGTCGCTCCCGTGGCAGGTCACGAGGTTCCGCGTGTTGCGGGGGCTGTGGACGGCCAGCAGCCCCTGAGGTATGGCCATGTGGGCGTGCACGACGTCGTAGCTCTCTTTCACTAGGTGGAGGTAGGCCGAGGCCAGGTACATGGGGAGCTGCGCGATGTGGGCCGCCGGGGCGCCGACGAGCGTGGTCTCCGCCACCAGCTCCGCGCGTCGCCAGGGCAGGTAAGGGAACCTGTGGACCGGGAATCCGTCCCCCGAGTCCCCCATCGTCCTGCTCCGCGGCGCGAGCACCGTCAGGTCCACGTGCCTGGCCAGCCTCGTGCATAGGTCCCTTATGAAGGAGCCGTGGTAGTCCCCTCTGTACCTTGGGTAGCTCGGGGTGAACGCTAGCACCCTCAAAGCAGAAATATTTAGTTTCAGAATAATTTATCGTTATGCCTCCCCGGGTCTGCTACGTGGCCACCGAGTACTTCGGCTGGGGCCGCTACGGCGGCATAGGCAAGGCGACTAGGATGATAGCGTCCGGGGTTGCCGATAGGGGCTTCGAGGTCCACGCCGTGGTTCCCCGCGGCGTCGGCCAGAGACGCGTCGAGGTGGTTGACGGCGTCACCGTCCACTGTCACCCTCTCTACGCCTACCCTCTCACTGGGCGGCTCTACCGGGAGATCGATGCGGACATCTACCACTCGGAGGAGCCGAGCTGGGGGACGCTCGTGGCCATGAACTCCGTGGAGGAAGCCGCGCACATAGTCACCGCGCAGAACCCCAGGACGGGGGAAGACTGGAGACGCGTCCAGAGATATTATCCATTACGGAGGAGGCTGTATAACCGGTTCGTCCAGCCGGGGGTCGAGGCCGCGGTGAGGAGGGCGGACGCGGTGTTCTGCCAGGCACGCTTCATAGATGGAAAGACGAGGAGCCTGTACGGTCTGGGGGCTGACCCCGGTTTCCTGCCCAACCCCGTCGAGATACCCGACGGTAAACCCGTGAAGAGCGCCGCCCCCACCGTGTGTTTCCTCGGCAGGCTAGACGGCGAGAAAAGGCCGGAGACGTTCTTCAGATTGGCGGAGAGGCTCCCCGACGCCCGTTTCATAGCCGCAGGGAGAGCCCACGACCATGCGCGGGACCGTCGGCTCAGGGAACAGTACGGCGGAGTCCCCAACCTAGAGCTACCCGGCTTCTTGACGGGAGATGAAAAGGCGAGGGTGCTGGAGGAGTCCTGGGTCTTAGTCAACACCAGCGTCCACGAGTGTCTACCGGTCTCGTTCCTCGAGGCCGCGGCCCACAGGTGCGCGGTGCTGAGCCCCCACGACCCGGACGGCTTCGCGACCAGGTTCGGCTACCACGCCGCCGCCGGGGACTACGCGGAAGGTCTGAGGTGGCTGCTGGAGGGCGACAGGTGGCGCGAGAGGGGGGAGAGGGGCTACAGGTACGTCTCGGCGGTGCACGAGAAAGAGACTGTCATAGATCGCCACGTGGAGGTCTACGAGGAGCTGCTCCAGAGTTAGGCTACTCGTCCTCCATGGACTTGAGCTCCGTGATGCCCAGCATCCCGACGTCCAGGGGGAAGATTGGTCTCCGTATGTTCTTGAACCCGAACCCGGCTAGCCGTGGGCTGGTGAGGCCCGGCGTGTCCAGCTCGATGACCTCCCTGGCTATGGGCTCGTGGGACGCCCTGTAGTGGACGCTGCTCTTGACGACGATGAACCGTTTCCCGGCGGGGTCGATGCCCTGGCTCCTGTAGAGCTGGAGGTCCAGGGGCTGCAGTCGTTTCGCGGTGACTATGACGTCGTTGCCGCCGATCTCCATGACGGCGGTTGCACCCATGTCCGACTCGGAGCCTGTGCCCATCGGGCCCTCGTTTATGAACTTGCCGTCCGTGACCGTCTTCACCCTGCCGGTGACGCTCAGGGGCTCGCCGTGCAGCTCGTCGGTGTGGCCGCCGAGGCTGAGCTGCACCGTCTCGCCCACGCCTGCTTTCACCGCTTTCTCCACCGCGTCCGGGTCCCATATGACGGCGACGACGCCGCCTTTGAGCCCCTCTTCGAGGATCGTCTTGAGCACCACGGTTCCGTCCTCGGGGGCCCCGCCGCCGGGGTTGTCCCCGATGTCCGCGAGCACTATCGGGCCCCCCTCGGCCATCTTCACGTGCCTCAGGGCCTCCCTGACGGGCGTGGGCTTGACGAGGAAGTCCCTCCTCATGGACCACGCCATGTCGTGGAGTTCTTTCGCGAGGCTGTCGGCTTGGTTCTGGTCGTCGTCTGTGGTGACTATGAAGCTCATGCCTGCTTCGGGGATGTCGCTCCACGGGAACCCCGCGGCGACGGTGATGGTCTCGACGCCGGGCGTCTGCTCCATCCTGTGGGCCTCCTCGATGAGCGTCCTCATGGGGTATCTGCCCGTGAACTGGACCTGTAGGGCGGGGAGCATGGGGGGCTGGGTGAACGCCTTCGTGGGCTTGAGGGTGCCCTCCAGCATCCTGCGGGTAAGGTTCACCGCCTCTACGCCTCTCTCGTAGCCGTCCACGTGTGGGTAGGTGTCGTAGCCTATGAGGAGGTCGGCGTTCTCCACCATGGTCTTGGTGTAGTTGGCGTGGAGGTCGAAGGTAGCCGCCAGCGGCTTGGAGCCGACCAGCCTCCTCACCTCGCTCAGCACCTTGCCCTCGATGTCCGGGTGCTCCTCGCTTACGCCTGCGCCGTGGAGGTGCAGCACAGCGGCGTCGATGTCCCCCGCGTCTCTGATGCCGTCGAGCATGTCGCCCAGGAGCTTGTCGAAGGTCTCCGCGGTGATGGTCCCGGACGGGGTGGCCGACGCGAACACGGTTGGTATAAGCTCATATCCGTTCAGCTTGCAGCCCTCGATGATCCCCCCCGCTGGGGTCCTCGTTCCTTCGAAGTGCTCGAAAAGCTCGTCCCCGTAGAAGAGCCTCCTCTTCCTGAACTCCTCTAGGTCCGTCCTTATGGTGGACAGGACGTTGGTCTCGTGGGAAATGGTCCCCGTTACGATGCGCATGTCTAACAAGGAAGACGTTGCCCTGCATCGGAATAACGTTAACGGTTGTAGAAGTACCGTGACAGGTCGATGCCTTTCTCCACCCCGGCCTCGGCGCTGGGCAGGACGCCCTCCAGGTTGAGGAGGAAGCGCTTCCTGTCTAGGCCGCCGCCGAACCCCCCGATGCCTCCGTTGCTCCAGACCACGCGGTGGCACGGGACAACTATGGATAGGGGGTTCTGCCCCACGGCGTTGCCTACAGCCCGGGCGGCTCTGGGCTTACCGATGCTCCTGGCTATCAGCCCATAGGACGTGAGCCGGCCGTAAGGTATCTTAGAAATCTCATCCCAGACCCTGTGTTGGAACGGCGTGCCCCGCACGTCGAAGGGCTCGTTGTACGTGGCCTTTTCTCCCTCGAAGTAGTCGTCTAGCCACAGGCTCAGTTCGTCCAGCTTCCCCGGGCGGTACTCGGGCTCGACGTCGATGTGTCTCCCAAGCTCCTCCAGGAACGTCGCCTCCTTGCACGGCAGTTTTAGCCTCAGGAGCCCCTTGGCGCTGGTGGCGGACCAGACTTCCCCCATCGGCGTCTCTATGTCACAGTAATATATTTTCTCCATGACCCCACCTATCATGTGTCGAGCTGGGGAATGATCATTGGACTCAGAGTTTAAAATAGTGTTGGCGTCCACATCGCCGAGACGGATCAGCCTCCTAACCCAGATTGGCATGCGTTTCTCATTGGCCGCTCCTCTGGAGGACGAGGCCAGCTGCGACCCCGACCCGAGGACGAGGGTGATGGAGAACGCCCTCGCGAAGGCGAGGAGCGTGCAGGGCGAAGAGGGAGGGCTTGTCGTGGGGGCAGACACGGTCGTGTTTATAGACGGGGCGGTCCTCGGTAAGCCCACTTCGGAGGAAGAGGCACGCGTCATGATGGAGACGCTGTCCGGCCGCGCCCACAGGGTGTTCACGGGTTTAGCCTTGATTGACATGGACAGTGGGCGCGAGGAAGTCGGCTGTGAGGAGACCCTTGTACAGGTGATGGGGCTCTCGGATCTGGATATTGGACGCTACGTCGAGACCGGCGAGCCCATGGGGAAGGCGGGCGCCTACGCCATCCAGGGGCTGGGCGCCGTCTTCGTCGAGGCGGTTGACGGCTGTTTCCACAACGTCGTGGGGTTGCCGTTGTCGCTGCTTTGGAGGATGATGCGCGGCATGGGCTACGACCCCTTCATGTTCTTAGAGTAGGTTGATGAAGGGGCGTTGACTCCATCGGCTCTGAAGCAGCGGGCCGCTCTAAATAACGTCTAAATATTTAGACTATTGTGTCTATATTTCTCAATATATTCTATAGAGCTTACTCTTTTATTGAAGCCCCTTGTGGTGATAAGCGATCATGAACACCCCCATCATGGGCGCACAGGTTTCAGCGGAGCAGGGAGGGGCGTTTCTGTCTGAGAGAGACTCGTTCGTCGACGGCATCCCGTTGCTGAGCAACGACAGGGTGCGGCTCGCGTTGAGGCTGGCCCTCAGCGTCTACCTCTTCATAGCCAGCCTCGAAGGCGTCAAGAGCGGGTTCAAGCTGATCTTCGCCGAGTGGCAGGCCAGCATACTGGGCATGATCACCGCCGACGCGGCGCCCATGACGGGCCTCGCTCTGGGGGTGCTGAGCACGGCGCTGGTCCAGAGCAGCAGCGCCGTCGTGGCGGCGACGATGGTCTCCATGTCGGGGATGGTGGCGAGCGGCCTGCCGCTGGAGGCCGCGATACAGTTCGGGGTGCCCATGGTGCTGGGGGCGAACATAGGGACCACGGTGACCAACACGATAGTCGCCTTCGGTGTCCAGCGGGGCATGACTATGAACGAGTTCAAGGACACGATACCGGGGGTGATAGTGGACGACGTCTACGAGGCGCTTACCATCGCCATATTCGTCATCACCGAGATCTCCACTGGGATCATCAGCAGGACGGTCCTCAGGCTGGGCAGCTTCTACACCGAGGTGCTTAAGATGGAAGACGTCTTCGCTACCTTCGACAAGACCATTATAGATATAATAATCGAGGAGCCCCTGATCAAGCCCACAAAGGCTTTGGCCGTAGGTTTCCTAGGCGACAGGTTCGGCGGCATACTCCTGTTCCTCGCCTGGTTCGGCGTCATCATATTCTCGATGAGTATGATAACCAAAGGGCTTGAGAAGATCATAGAGACGGGGTGGGAGGACAGGGTGAAGGCGGCTTTCGAGAACCCGTA
>CAYFYM010000278.1:0-1504 GCA_964347405.1 uncultured Candidatus Bathyarchaeia archaeon
TGGCGATCGATCTGCTTCAGGCCGTCCCCAACGTCATGATGAACGTCGCGTTGATCTACTTCCTCGTGGACGAGCTGGGGATAAACAACGTACAGCTCTCATACATCGTGACTCTGATCGGGGTCTTCCTGATCATATTCGCCGTACCCGTGGGCAGGATCGTGGACAAGTACGGGAGGAGGAAGCCCATCCTCTTCGGCATGGCACTCCTCATCCTCGTCGTTCCTTTCATCTACGACGCCGACTTCTTCAGACTCATCCTCTTCACGCCGATAATAGGGCTGCTCAACGTGGTCATGTGGACCTCGTTCTCCGCCCTCTACGCCGACCTGATCCCGCCCGAGCACAGGGGCAAGGCCTCGGGGTCCAAGGACTTCTTCTTCCTAGTCGCCGTGACCATAGGCCAGATAGCCGGCGGCTGGGTATACGACAACGTGTCCCACACCCTGAACATCACCATCTACTGGCTCAGCATGTTCCCCGTCATCGCCCTCAGCTACCTCTTCATCAGGGACCCGGAGCCAGCCGAGGCGGCCGCCGAGGAAGCCCAGCCATAGCCTTATCACCGCCGTCACTACGTAGAAACCATGCCCGACGTAGTTGAGCTGACTATAGCAAGTTTTCACTCAGGCCTTAGAGACGGTGCAGTGACGTGTCGAAGCCTGGTGGAGACATACCTGAGACGCATCCGGGAATACGATCAACCCACCGGGCTCAACGCCTTCGTCGTCTTGAACCCTAACGCCTTGAAAAGGGCAGACGAACTCGATGAGGAAATCAAGGGAACGGGGAAGCTGAGACCGCTGCACGGGGTGCCGGTGGTCGTCAAGGACAACTACGACACCCATGACCTTCAGACGGCGGCTGGGAGCCTCGCCATGAAGGGGAGCCTGCCGCCGGACGACGCCTACCAGGTGCACAGGCTCCGGGAGGCGGGGGCAGTGGTCCTGGGGAAGACCAACATGGCGGAGTGGGCGTTCAGCCCATACCAGACGGTTAGCAGCATCGCCGGCACCACCAGGAACCCATACGACCTTGAGCGAGTGCCCGCTGGGAGCAGCGGAGGCACCGCCGCGGCAGTCGCCGCCAACCTAGGCCTCGTGGGCCTCGGCACAGACACCGGGAACAGCATCCGGGGCCCCAGCAGCTACTGCTGCCTAGTCGGGGTCCGCAGCACCATGGGCCTCACCAGCCGCGACGGCATCGTCCCCCTGTACCTCAGGAACGACATCGGAGGCCCCATGTGCAGATCCGTGGAGGAAGCCGCCCGGGTGCTCGACGTCATAGCGGGGTACGACCCGGCTGACCCCGTCACGAGGCTCAGCGTGGGAAAGACGCCGGATAGCTACGCGGAGCACCTGGACGCCGACGGTTTAGAGGGGAAACGGATCGGTGTTTTCAGGCACTACACGGACCAGCCAACCACCGACCCGGAGGTCCTCAAGGCTTTCGAGGAGGCCATAGACGATCTGGACAGCGGCGGCGCCGAGATCATTGATCCCTT
>CAYFYM010000279.1:0-8691 GCA_964347405.1 uncultured Candidatus Bathyarchaeia archaeon
CAGAGAAAAAGGCTCTAGGAGGTGCCTACTCACAATACAAGGAAACCTGTTTCGTCCTCAAAGATCAGCTAGAGAACATGACAACAACATTAATCAGTTACCAGGCAAAGGTGGCGGAGACCAAATCAGAGTATGATGCTCTACTACAATCATACAGGGAGCTTGAAGGAGAACACGAAGACCTCGAAGCCATGCATCTAGAGTTTATAAGAGTCTATGAGGTCAAGTATTTCACATTCTCTAATCTAACTATTGTACCCAAGGTGACTCAGCTCGGAGAGAACGTCACCGTATCATTCTTCATCACAAATGTACTTGGAGAGCCACAGGATTTTGGTATAGTCACTAATATTAAAGGACCAGTTTATGGGGTGGATGTTATGGATTCCATAACGGTGAACGGGTACGAGACCAAGAAGATCTCACACGTTGAGACCCCTGACGCTGTAGGGAACTTCACGGTAACGGTAGGCGGACTCACAGGGTCTTTCATGGTTACTCAAGAAGATTAGGGATGAAAAATAGCTCGAATGGGCGCGTAAAGGGTCTATCGATAAAATAGTTTTCGTTCTCTTTACTATTTGTTATGCTGGGAGGAATTCAATATCCTTCTTACATGGGAGAAGACTTCAGTGACTCTCGTATATCCTGCCTTCCTCCACAGCTCCCTGGTTCAGCCTCTCCTTCATGGCCTCTGAAAGTGTTTTAGCCAACTCGGTGGGGTACCTGTCGGTTATGCAGCCTAGGCAGAGCTGATTGGGCCGCATCCCGGTTTCCTTGATGTACTCGTCGATGGGAAGGTAGTTGACGCTATCAGCGCCTATCTCCCGGGCGATCTCATCGGGTGTCAGCTGGGCGCCTATGAGCTCGCCGTAGCTGCTCATGTCGATGCCGTAGAAGCAGGGGCCTATGATCCTTGGGTACGTTATGAACACGTGTACCTCCCTAGCGCCCGCGTCCCGGAGACGCTTCACGTTGCCCCTCATGGTGTCGCCGCGGACGATGCTGTCGTCCACCACGGCGACGCGTTTCCCCACGATCACCGGCGCCAGTATGTTGAGCTTCCTGTAGATGACCGTCTGCCTGTCCACGCCGTCTGTTATGAAGGCGCGCTGGCTCACGTACCTGTGCCGCCTGAGCGCCATCTCCCAGGGCAGCCCAGACTCGACGTGGAACCCGTAGGCGGCGTCGATGGCGCTCTCGGGGAGGCACACGACGACCTCGCACCTCTCCGCCGCATCCCTGTAGACCTTGGCGAGGGCGGCGCCGAAGCCCCTGCGGCACTGGTAGACGTATCTGCCGTTGTACCTGGTGTCGGGGCGGCTGAAGTACGCGTACTCGAACGCGCAGAACGCTTGCCGTCGGCTGGGGGCCACCTGGAGCTGGCTGAGCACGCCGTCCCGGATGGTCATGAGCTCCCCGGGCCTGACCTCTCGCTGCCACTCCAGGCCGTTTATGGCGAGGCCGGTGCTCTCGGAGCTGAACGCGTAGACTCCGTTGCTGAACCCGTAGCAGAGGGGCTTTATGCCCAGCGGGTCCTTCAACGCGAACAGTGTGCCGTCGTCGAGTATGCCTGTGAGGCTGTATGCGCCGTCCAGGGTCTCCATGCATTTCCTGGCTGCATCGGGTAGGCTGCCCGTGCGCTCGTATTCCTCGACGAGGAGGGAGGCGAGGGCGTGGGTGTCGGAGGAGGAGCCGTCCAGTCCCAGCATTTCTTGGAGCCTGCGGACGTTCACTATGTTGCCGTTGAAGCTGAGGACGAGGCTGCGCTCGTCTCCATGTGCCATTATGGGCATGGCGTCCCTGCAGAGGGCGTCGGTTTCGCTGCTCCCGCTGGTGGTGTACCTGACGTTGCCGATGCCCACGCCGCCCTTGAGCACCTTCACGCGGCTCTCCACGCCGGGCTCCTTGAAGGGCGGTATCAGCCCTAGCCCGGTGTAGTGCTCTAGGCGTCCGTCGTAGGTGGCGAACCCGTGGCTCTGGTGGCCTCTATGGTTTTGGGCGAGCATGCCCCAGTAGAGGTATGGGAAGGCTTCCTGGTCATTGGCGTAGACGCCGAACACGCCGCACTTCTCTCGGGCCTTCACCCGAGCTCCTCCATTACCTGGTCCACGGTCACGAGGCCGAAGTCGCCGAGGCTTGCCTTGCCGCTTATCACCATGTAGGACGCGACGCACCGTTTGGAGACCTCACGGACAACTGGGCCGGGTATTATGGGGGGCTCGCCGTCGCCCATGTAGCCGACGCGGCGGAGGTAGCTGCGGAGGAACTCCTTGTCTAGGCACGTGGCCTCCTGGGGCCTCCCGGGCTCGTAGAACCCCTCGGCCCAGTACCGGGCGCTGTCGTGGGTCGGGGGCTCGTCTATCTGGATGAGCCCGCCGTCCAGACGGCCGAACTCCAGCTTGAAGTCCGGTATGATGAGGCCCCTGCTCTTGGCGTGGCTCCTGTACTTGTCGAAGAGCGTGAACGTGGCTTCCTCCAGCTGGCCCCACTCGTCCCTCGTCACGAGCCCGGCGTCTATGGCTTCCTTCTTGCTGATCTCCTTGTCGTGGCCGGACACCTCCTTGGTTGTGGGGGTGAGTACGACCTCGGGGAGCTCCTCCGCCATGACCAAGCCGTCAGGCAGCTCCACGCCGCTGATCACCCTGGCGCCGTCACGGTATGCCCTCCACGCGGAGCCGTAGAGGTAGGCTCGGCACACCCACTCCACGTCCACACGGTCCGCCTTGACGACCTTCATGGTCCTGTTGTCCAGGGTCTCCATGAAGTGGTTGGGGAAGACGCCCCGGGTCTCCTTGAACCAGAACTCGCTGAGGGCGTGGAGGCTCTCACCCTTGTGGGGGATGAGAGTGGGGTACACGACGTCGTAGGCCGATATCCTGTCGGTGGTCATTATGAGCATGTGGTCGCCCATGTCGTAGACGTCGCGTATCTTGCCTCGCCTAGGGGAGGGGTTCCCGTCGAATAGGTCGCTTGCCTCTAGAACCTCGACAGTGCCGTCCCCGAGGGGGTCATCAACGTTGTAGGATTTCTTCAATGAGATCAACACCTGGAACTTACACGCATAGAGCATATTCGGTTATATTTAGGGTTTCTTTTAACACAATCATGTAACATTAACATCGGTGAAGCAAAAATATCAGAGAAAAAAGACCCTGATAGCTTATTTTGTACGTGTTTCCTTGAGGCAGTTGACGCAGAGCCTGTGCTCCTGATCTCCGCAGTACTCACAGAAGCTCTTGCCGCAGACCTTGCACTCCACGATGAAGTCTTCCAGTTCGCCGCATATCTGGCAGTTCATGGCCGTACATAGTTTCGGGCGTACGCCATGATTCAAACCTTTCTATTGAGCTACTACAGAAGGGCAACACGGCAGGTAGATTAATCTTGACAGCCAGTGTTATGTAAACGATGTTCACCGCCCGGCCCTACAGCCAGAAAGCCATCATAAGGGACAGGACGCCGGAACAGGTCTATGGAACCGTTGGGTCATGGCTCGTGATGAACGGGTGTAGCTTCCAGCAAGCCACGCCCCCCAACTACATTGAAGCCGTGTATAGAGCGAGTAACCCCGCGACCCGGGTCGGGCTCAGAGACGACTACCCCAAAGAAATAGACGTCAGGATGACGGCTTTCGGCAGCGACACCGTGCTACATTTAACGGTGAACCAGCTAGAGCCACGGTTCAAGAACAAGGGATACCTGTACTGGGGCAGCCGCATCGAAGGGCTGCTATGGGAGCTTGACTCCCCACCCACGAGGGAACAGGTTCTAAGCCTATACCCCAAGGACATGGTGGAAAACGAGATAAGAACCAAATTCAGGTTCTATGGGGTCGTCACCGCGGCCCTGATTTCGGTGCTCGTGGCTTTCCGCGCCCTGTTAGAGGTCGCTGTCCTCGTCTTCTTCGTCGTCTTAGCCCCTGTCGTCGTCATTGGCGTACTAGACACGATAGGCTACTTGAAGCTAAGATCAAGAACGGCGACGCAGTTCATGACATAGATAAGAACGATCATAGCCGACGATTTCATGGCACAGTGCATGCTTTCAAACTGTTTTTATGTTTATCCTACCGTTTCATGGGGGGATTACGTGAGGGTTGTAATAGTAGGCGCAGGGCCCGCGGGGCTCTTCGCGGCGCACGAGTTGAGCAGGAATCACCGCGTAACCATTCTCGAAAAAAACAGCTATGTTGGGGGGTCTGGGCTCCACAGCGACGGTAAACTCAACTTCCACCCCAAGATCGGGGGAGACCTCACAGAGTTCATGCCGGAGGAGGAGGCGTGGGCCCTCGTCCAGGGCATAAGAGACGTCTTCACGGGGCTGGGCGTCGAGATGGCCCGTAGCGACGAGGAGGGGCTCAGGGAGCTCGAGACCCGGGCATCCCAGGCGGGTATCAAGTTCATCAAGATCGAGCAAAACCACATAGGCTCAGATTACCTGCCCATCGTTATCTCTGAGATGCAGCGCCGCCTAGAGGAGCAGGGAGTGGACATCAAGCTTGAGACGTCCGCTGACGAGGCGATAGTGGAGGGCGACCGGGCGACAGCGGTCTCGGGTGACGGAGAGATGTTCGAGGCGGACGCCTTGCTCCTAGCACCGGGCCGCATAGGCTCGGGGTGGCTCATAGAGCAGCTCGGCGGTCTCGGGGTGGCTATGAGCTACAACCCCATAGACGTGGGCGTACGCGTCGAGGTGCCCAACGAGGTCATGGACGAGGTGATAAACGGCTACGGCTGCTGGGACCCCAAGTTCCACATGTACACGCCCAGCTACGACGACTTCGTCCGAACCTTCTGCGTTTGCCCCGCCGGCTACGTGGTCCGCGAGCCCTACGGGGACAGCCTCTTCGGCGCCAACGGGCACAGCATGAGGGACACCAAGAGCGGCAACACCAACTTCGCATTGCTCACCAGGGTGAGCCTCACCGAGCCCCTGGAGAACACCACAGAGTACGGCCGCCGAATCGCCCAGCTCGCTAACACGCTCGGCGGCCACAAGCCCATAATCCAGAGGCTGGGCGACCTCCGCAGCCACAAGCGCAGCACCCTGGACAGGCTCAGCAGGAGCCACGTGGAGCCCACGCTGGGCGACGTGACGCCGGGGGACATCGCCATGGCGTACCCCCGCAGACTGACCATGGACTTCATGGAGAGCCTGGAGATGCTCGACAGGGTGATGCCCGGCATAGCAGCCGACAGCACCCTTCTGTATGCGCCGGAGATAAAGTTCTACGCCATGCGCATCGAGACCTACGATGGGCTGAGGACCAGCATACCCAACCTCTACGTCGCGGGGGACGGCGCCGGCGTGAGCAGGGGCATCGTCGGCGCGGCCGCCACGGGCATCGTCGCGGCGAGGGGCATAGCGGAGCAGCTCGGATAAACTTAAACCGGCCACGGCTGTATTTCACACTCGACTTGGTGTCCAGTAACCTCAAGAAACAGTTCGAGAATGCGGTGACTGTCTTAGTGAATCCACTGGCACGGCTGGGCGTGACGCCGAACCAGGTCACGGCGCTGGGGCTTGCCGTCGCTCTTGTCTCGGTGTGGCTCTACGCGTATTGGGGCGAGGACAGGATGCGCCTCGTCTACGGTGCCTTGACCATCCTCCTCTCTGGGCTTCTGGACGCGGTGGACGGGGTGCTCGCCCGAGGCACAGGCAACGCGTCGAGGCTGGGTGGCTTCCTCGACTCGGTGGCCGACAGGTACAGCGACGCCGTTGTGCTCATGGGCGTCACCGCCGGACGGCTGTGCAGCGTGCCCGCGGGCCTCCTAGCCCTGACTGGAAGCCTCATGGTTAGCTACACGCGTAGCAGAGCCGAGGCGGAGGATGTCCCGATGGCGGGCGTGGGGCTCTTCGAACGAGCAGAGCGAATGATCTTCCTCGCCGCGTGCAGCCTCGCCTCGTACTGGTGGCTGGACGCGTTAGATTACGGCGTCGCGGCGCTCGCGGCGCTGGCTCATTTAACGGTTGCCCAGCGGGTGCTCTACTTCAAAAAAATGGTCGAGAAAGACTAGCGCCTTCTCCTGCGCCTTCTGGGCACGTATTTCCGGTCGTCCTTTGACCGGATCTTCACGACCCCCCGGTGTACGGCGCAGCTTATGCATAGATACTTTGTCGTCTTGGTGCGGCTGATGCGTGCTCCTTGATCTCTGAGCTCTTTAAGAATCCTCGAGTCCACCAGGCTGGTGTACCTGGTCACTTTTTTTGCTTTGTCTCGTGGTACTTGGGCGCCGCAGTAGCTGCATTGGACCATGCCGGACCGCCCTTTCCCCCCTTTGCTGCGTCCTCCGCTACTTCTCTTCTTAGGCATTCCCAAGCCTCACCACGGATATATGAAGGTCCGTTATAAATCCTGCGAGGTCTCGGCCAACCCCTCCAAGATGAAGCGGACCACCTCATCGAAGACCGCGCGGGCCACCGCTGCGTAGCCCCGTGGCGATAGATGAACCCCGTCGTCGCTGTACACAGGGTTCAGACGCCCGTCTGGGCTGGCGAGGGAGGAGAAGAGGTCCACTACCATGAATCCTTCGCTGTCGCTGTGCTCCGTCATGAGGGCGTTGAGCTCACCTATCCGCGTGTTCATGCGGTCATCGGCCTCCGTGGGTGTCAACGTGCACGCTATGGGCTTGGACTGGATCCCGAGGGTTAATGCGTAGAGCCTCTTCAGGTTCTCCATGACGCGCCCCGGCTCTCTCCCGGCGTAGAGATCGTTTATGCCGCCCCAGATGATTACGTAGTCGGGGCGCTCGGCCTCGACGCTTGTCCGGAACCGTCCAAGCATCCCGTCGGTGCTGTCGCCGTTGATGCCCTTGTTGATGAAGAAAGCCTCGTAGCCTTTGAGCCCCAGCTCCTGGAGGCTGGCGCGTGCCATGGCCTCAAGCACCTCCGTGTAGGGCGTCTCCGCGTAGCCGCCGTAGTGGCTGGGCGAATGGTAGCCTACGGTGAGGCTGTCCCCGAGGCACACGAAGGCGACGAACCGTTTGGCCGGCATCTCAAGGCATCTGTGGGTAGGGGATATTAATACCTTGACACCATGGATTTACAGGTGAACGGTTTTGTCTGAAGGCTTCAAGGAGAGCGTCATGGGCGCCGACCTGGTTTTGGTGAAAGGGAAGGTTGTCACGGTGGACGAGGGCGGCACCGTCGCCGAGGCGGTGGCCGTGAAGGACGGCAAGATACTGGCGGTTGGATCGACGAAGCAGGTAAAGGAGCTCGCAAACAGCGGCACGAAGGTAATAGACCTGGGGGGAAAGCTGACGCTCCCCGGCTTCATAGACACCCATGAGCACTGCATCAGGCGGGGGCTCCAGCTGGACTGGGTTAACTGTAAGACCCCGCCCATGCGCGGCCTAAGCGACGTGGTAGAGGCGCTCAGGGAGAAGGCGGCGGCGAAGCAGGAGGGGGAGTGGGTGGTCGGCTCGTGGTTCGACGAGAGCCAGTGGGGGGACAAGCGGTTCCCCAACAGGTACGACCTCGACAAGGCTTCAGCAGCGCACCCCATATACCTGGGGAGGGCGGGCGGCCACAACGCCGTGGCCAACAGCCTAGCCCTGGAGCTAGCCGGCATCACCAAGGACACACCGCAGCCGCCGGGGGGCAACATCGAGCGAGACGAGAACGGGGAGCCCACGGGCCGACTCGACGAGATAGCGGCCATGGACATGGTGAGAGGACTCATACCCAAGCCCACCGGGTTCAAGGAGATAGAGCTGCTCGTCGAGAACTGGCCCGCCTTGGAGGACCAGTACCTCAGCTGGGGCCTCACCACCATCCACGAGGCCCACATCAAGGCGCCCGAGGCACAAGCCTACCAGACCCTCGACGAGGAGGAGAAACTCAGGATACGCATAGGGTTGATGCTGGACGGCATGACGCCCTACAACGGCTACGCCACGAGCGACCTGGGCCGTCAAGGCTTGAGGCCCCCGTTCAGGTGGAGCGACAGGCTCAGCGTCGTGGGCGTCAAGGTGGGGACAGACGGCGCCATGGGCAGCCTCACCGCGGCCCTCAACGAGGACTACGCCAACGACCCGGGCAACAAGGGCATCATCAGGTGCACCAGGGAGGACCTCACGGACGAGATCGTCAGGTGCCACGTCGCGGGCATAAGGACGTGCACACACGCAATAGGGGACCGAGCCATAGACATGACCCTCGACGCCCTGGAGGAGGCCATAAACTCCAAGCCCTGGCCCGATCACAGGCACAGGATAGAGCACGCCGGCTACGTCCTGCCACGTCAGCTGGAGCGCATGGCGAGGCTCAATATCAACGTCTCGGCCAGCATAGGCTTCTGCCACCCTATTGGGGACAGTCACATCGCCGCCCTGGGCCTGGACAGGCTCTGCGGCTACTACCCCATGAAGAGCTTCAGGGACCACGGCATAGTGGCGGCGGGGAACAGCGACGGCTTCGGCGAGAACTGGGCCCTCACGGGCATATACGGCTGCGTGACGCGGAGGTCGAGGGGAGGCAACTACCTTTGCAAGGACGAGGCTGTCCCGGTTATGGACGCGATCAAGGCGTACACCTGGAACGCGGCCTACCTGGAGGGGAGCGAGGATGTCAAGGGCTCCATTGAACCGGGTAAGCACGCGGACCTCGTTGTCCTGGACAGGGACATAACCACCGTGGACCCCGAGGAGATCATCGAGACCAAGGTCGTGATGACCGTCATAGGCGGCG
>CAYFYM010000280.1:0-14377 GCA_964347405.1 uncultured Candidatus Bathyarchaeia archaeon
GTGATCATCGGCAGCAGCAGCCACTTCGAGATAGCCATAGCGACGGCGGTGAGCCTCTACGGCCTCGGGTCGCAGGCCGCCCTCGGCACCACCATGGGCCTCTTCTGGGAGGTGCCCATTATGCTTAGCCTGGTGTGGCTGGGGAAACGCCTCAACAGGTGGGGTTTCTGGAGGCCGACGGAGGAGCTCAAGGCCGCTGTGTGACCGTCAAAACCTATATATGACGGCGCCGCATTGCTTGAACACTGAAACTAGGAGAGGTACATCGACGTGTCCAGGGCAGTGAGGGACAAGTGGCGCCGCAAGGAGTGGTACGACATCATCCTCCCACGCTACTTCGGCGAGACCAAGGTGGGCGAAACCCCCAGCGACGACCCCGAGAAGGTGATGGGCAGGGTCTTCGAGACGACACTCGCCGCCATCACGGGGGACTTCAGCCAGGAGTACATGAAGATGTACTTCCAGGTCAACGAGCTGGAGGGCCACACGGCGCGCACCGTGTTCAAGGGGCACGAGTACCTCCGCGACTATCTGCGCAGCCTGGTCCGGAGGCGCAGCACCAAGATCGACGGGTTCTTCAGGGTGAACACGAAGGACGGGTACAGGGTCAAGGTCGTGGTGACGGCGATGACGCAGCGGAGGATTAAGACGAGCCAGGAGTATGCTATCCGGAAGATCATGGAGGATATTGTGGGGGAGAAGGCGGAGAGCCTGACTTTCGATCAGCTGGCCCACGAGATGGTGCTGGGGAAGCTGGCGTCCGACGTGTATAACCTGGCTAAGAACGTGACGAGCCTCCGCCACGTGGGCGTGAGGAAGAGCGAGCTGCTGGCGCTGCCCAACTAGGTTCTCGGAGCCCGTGTTGCGCAGTAGCTCGTTCCTTGTAGTAGGTTACTTACTATAAGCGTTTTTCGCGGGGCCAGTTGTCCCTTTTTTAGGCTTTTCCCTTTTATTGGTTAATTTATGTTTGTTTTGGGGTACATAGAACCGTGTAAACAAGCTGCCTAGACGTATGGGGCGTTTATTCAATGTAACGCTTTTAAAAAATTAAAATCATAATAAACATTCACACATCTGGGGCGATGATTTTATCCCCACGTATCCTTAACTCTAATCATGCATTGCTGTATGATGAAAAATTGAATGATAAGCGAATCAACCCCAACACAACAACTGGCCGTATCTACGCCAAAGCGCTGGAACTGTTAGACCAAAATCCGGAAGGAATCCGCTGGAAGGATTTGAATGAAGCTATACAGAAATCATATCCAAAATTTCATCCCAAAACAATAAATGGATGTGTTTGGAAGTTGACTGAAAAGTTCCCTGACAAGGTATACAAACCATCAAAAGGGGTTTTCCGCCTCATCAAATATAGAAACTAGTTTGTTATATTCAGGATTCGCATCCAATAATCGATGATTTTATCATCACTTCACTGTTTAGAGAGAATGACGAATCAGCGTCCAAGTTGGTTACGAAAAAAGGGGGATGAGAATATCAAATACGGATTTCAGCCCGTTAACTTGGATCGAAGTGAATCTTACCAGTCATCGTTACACCTGAAGGTCCTGGCCCCCAACAATATCCTGAACCATGGAGGTTCGCCAGTCCACCTGTGCCACTTATGATATTCCATTTAAATCCCCAATAACCCAAGTCGTTTTTTGTGTTACCGACCCACATAATGACACAGGAACCCGAATGGCCGTTCACAGAACCAGTAAAAACGGTTTTACCACTTCCGGCATAAAAGCCATTGGGGTGCCACGTCATTTTGAATGGGCCCTCACCGGATCCTGTGAAGGTTCCAGTAAATGTATCATGTTCAATTGCTGATATATGCAGGTTATCTCCGGCTGGCCTGACCGAAATATCGGTTGCATACCATGCCCAAGTTCCAGTCACGTCGATGTGCTCTCCTGCGAGCACTGTTGGTATCAATAGTGCGAACAGAATTACTGCACTTGTAATAAGGAGTGTTGAGATCTTCCTTTTCATCATGTCATCCTCCTCTCATTCTTGGTACTTGTATCGCTCCCCACCTCGGAGCTTGGTTAGTGGGCTACACAATTGTTGTATGAATAACCTTGAAAGACTAAACGGGACAGCTATTTATGGATTTAGCCTTCAATGAACGATAGCGCTTGTGTTTGGGGCGATGATTTTATCCTCACTTCACCCTTTCTATGCAATCAGGGATTCATAGAAGCATCAGCTCTCTTCAACATTCAATATTGGAGTATCAAGAAGAATTTTGAATAACTTATATTTTGATTCTAGGAATTTAATTAAATATGAACATCGCAATATGGATCGCCATTTTTGTACCAATATTTGTAGCAATCTACATACCAATGATGCGTAAAATGAAAGAGAAAAAGAATGATGAAGAATAACCGACCACGCGATCAGTAAGTCATTACCCTCACCAATCGATGATTTATCCTCACATCACTCTGACTCAAAAAGCGCGTGTATTTTATAGCTCTAACATGGACCATGCGATCAGGAAAAAGTAAAAAGTAAGACCACGCTAAATGTGGTTTCACCGGTGGTTGACATGGGAGAGAACGACAAGACGAGTTGGAGGAGGCTGATGAGTGGCAGCCTCCTCATCATGGTGCTCACCCACATGCTGGTCCACGCCGCCGGGAACATGCGTACCACCCTTTTCCCGGTTCTCAAGGACGAGTTCGCCCTCACCAACCAGCAGGTCGGTCTCATAGTCGCGATCCCCAGCCTAATCCAGTTCTTGCTCAGCATCCCCAGCGGAATGGTCTCCGACAGGTTCGGTCCTAGGAATCTCATGGCCTCGAGCATAGTGATCGCCGCCGTGGGGGCGTTCCTCGCCAGCATCTCTACTACCCCCTGGATGTTCATCGTGGCGTCAACGCTCTTGACCTTTAACTCGACCCTCTACCATCCCCCGGCACAGAGTTACGTCTCCGACATCACCAGCCCACGGGACCGTTCCAGGGGCCTCGGTGTGTGGCACAGCGGGGGCACTACGGGCGTCAGCTTGGGCCCTCTCAGCGTATCCATACTCATGGGGGTTCTCGCCTTCAACTGGAGGGAGATCTATGGCTTCTGGATAATCCCCATCCTCCTGGGTCTCGTCGGGCTCTACTTCGTGAAGCCCTCCTCCGAGATGGTCGAGGAGGAAGAAAGGATAAAATGGGATGAGAGGGACGCCGTTGACACCCTCTTCAACTCGAACATGATGTTCTTGCTGCTCTCCGGTACGGTGAGGCGTTTCGGGGGCGGCTTAACCACCGGTTTTCTGAGCATCTGGCTTGCCGAGGCCCAGGGATGGACCGTGGGCCAGATCGGGATAATGCTGGGGATCAGCTCCCTCATGGGCGTCGTCGCCAGCCCCCTAGGCGGCGAGCTCGCCTCCAGGTACGGGGAAAAGAGATGGTACTCGGGTACCCTGCTCGGCACCTACGTCTTCTTCGCCCTCGCCTTTTTCGTCAAGGGGTTCTGGCCTTTCTTCATTCTTTATATCATCAGCAGGTTTTTCGGTATCCTGGGTATGCCGGCTAACATGACGCTCACGGCCCGTTTCTCGCCTCGCAGGCAGAGGGGGGTAGGATTCGCCCTATCTTCGATTCCCATGAATGTGGTGATGCCTGTGGCTGCTTTGGTGGCGGCCTACATCGCGGACACGTTTGGGCTTTACTATATATTCATGGCCACGATAGGGATCTACTTCTTGGGTCTCGCCATTTTCCACTTTGGGGTCCGGGTGGAGGAATAGCCCCCTCAATTAAGCTTGTAGAGCAGCGGAGTCTGTGTATGATGTGGTACACCAATAGAGCCACGTGATGTAGATTTATTTTGCGTTTACACCATCATAGACTAGATGGGTGCCGCGGCAAGGTTGGTGCTGGTCAAACAGACCATACTCTCCTCGGTCATGTTAGCGGTGATGCTGACCGTGTTCTGCGTCTCCGCCGGGGATTTTCGTTTCCAGCGTCTCTGGCTCTTCGCCGGCATGGCGTTCATCTACTTCCTAGGTAGCAACGTCGCGCTCTACAGGCTCAACCCGGAGCTGCTGGTCCAGAGGCTCAAGGTGAGGCGGAGGGGCTCCAAGACCTGGGACGAGGTGCTGGTCCGGGCGAGCAACCTGAGCGCCATGATACTCGTGCCCGCCGTCTCCGGCTTGGACGTGGGGCGTTACGGGTGGTCGAGCCTCGGGCCGCCGTTTCTGGCGGTGGGCGTGGTTTTGCTGGTCTTTTCCTCGGTTTTGATCAACTGGGCGATGGCCGTGAACCCCTTCTTCGAGCCCACGGTGCGCATCCAGGACGATCGAGGGCACCGGGTGGTCTCGTCCGGCCCGTACGCCATTGTGCGTCACCCTGGTTACCTCTCCGGGATTCTGTGGATAACGTCCATCCCTCTGATCCTCGGGTCGCTGTACGGGCTTCTTCCCGTGGCTTTCTACACTGTTCTGATGATCTTCAGGACCTATCTTGAGGACAGGACGCTCAAGGAGGAGCTGTCGGGGTACCGCGAGTACTCCATGAAGGTGCGGTACAGGCTCTTTCCCGGTATATGGTGACTAGAGAAGACGGACGTTTGCAGAATAATGACCTGAGTAACTATGCCTGAGACTTGGCTGTTTTTATTCTGGGTGCCCTGTTAATGGTAGGTGTCTTGAATTGGACGGGGTCAGGGTGTTGGTGGTCTACGACAGCGTCACGGGTAACGTGGAGCGGATGGCCGAGGAGGTCGCGGAGGGCGTCAGGGGGCGCGGCGCCCATGTGGACGTCAGGAGGGTGGGGGAAGTCGATCTCGACTCGATATCATTGTACGACGGCTATGCCTTCGGGTCCCCCACCCACTGCGGGACCATGAGCGCCGGGATGAACGCGTTCATCAACGAGGGGCTCCACCCAAGGTACTGGGGCAGGCTGCAGGGCAAGGTGGGGGTGGCGTTCACGTCCTCCGGGGGGCTGGGCGGCGGCAATGAGGTGACTCTCATGTCGCTCATCTCCGTGATACTCAACTTCGGGATGGTGACCTTCGGCGTCCCAGACTACGTCTCGAGGGACGTGACCCTCCACTACGGCGCTGTCTCCATAAAGGACCCCGGCGAGGACTCGCTGGCGGCTTGCAGGCTGCTGGGCGGCAGGCTCGTGGATCACTGCGCCGCTTTGAGGGACGGCTGGGGTTCCGTGTTTCCCGAGTAGTCGTTTTTTGTGTTGCCGGCGGAACACCCAAAGTTTATTTACTACTATAGTGTAGTAACATCCCATCTGGTGATTAAGCTACCCGACGTGAAGCCATGAATCCCCAAGCCGTGATAATCGGCCTAGACGGCGTGCCCATCCACCTACTGGAGGAACTGGCGCAGCGAGGCGTCATGCCCCACACGAAGACGCTCATCGAGGAGGGGTGCCTCGCCAAGATGCGGTCGAGCCTGCCTGCGAACAGCGCCGCGGCTTGGAGCAGCATGATCACGGGCGTCGGCCCGGGGACCCACGGCGTCTACGGGTTCACTGACTTCATCCCCGGCACCTACACCGTAAGCTACCACAGCAGCAGCAAGCTCAAGGCCCCGCCGTTCTGGAGCAAAGAGCCCGATAGACGTGTTCTCGTCATGAACCTACCGGCGGCGTACCCCGCCCAGCCCCTGAACGGCGCCATGATCACGGGCTTCGTCTCACCGCAACTCGAAAAAGCGGTTTACCCGCCCGGCCTGCTGCCAAGGCTCAGGGAAGGCGGCTATGAGGTGGACGTGGACGCCTCCCTGTTCAGCAAATCCATACCCCTGTTTCTCAGAAAGTTAGAGGAAACGCTGGACCAGAGACTAAGGGTCCTCGACGCCCTGCTGGAGAGAGACGCTTACGACCTGCTGTTCTTCGTGGTCACGGGCACCGACCGCATAGAGCACCACCTATGGGACGCCTACGCCGACACCGCCCACGACCAGCACCAGAAGTTCCTAGGCTTCTTCAGGAAGATGGACAACGCCGTGGCCCACGTCGCGTCCAAGCTGGGGCCCGACGCGCCCCTCATGATGCTCAGCGACCACGGTATGGGCCCAGCCGAGACCGCGGTCAACCTCAACACCCTGCTCAGGGACCAAGGCTACCTGGTGGCAGGGGACGACCCACGGAAAAACTACAACAACATCCGGAGGGAGACCAGGGCCTTCGCAGCCGAGTCCACCAAGATATACCTTAACCGCGTCGAACGGTTCCCACGTGGCTCCGTGAAGCCCGAGGACGCCCCCCAACTGTGCGATGAGCTGGCCGAACTGTTATCCGGTCTGAGGTACGACGGGCGAAAGGTGGTGAAGAAGGTCCACATCGGGCAGGAAGTCTTCAAGGGGCCTGAAGCCGGGAACGCGCCCGACCTCGTGGTTACGCCCATGAAGGGCTATAGCCTCAGGACGGGGCTATTCAAGGACGCCCTATACGAGGAGGACTTCCTGTCGGGGACGCACACCGAGGACGACGCCTTCCTGTACCTCAGGGGGCTGAGGCGGGGAGACCTGCCGGACGACCCCTGTATCGAGGACTCGATCCACTTTTTCATGAAACAACTGGAGATTTGACATGCAGCACAACGAGGAGAAGACCTGCTGGAACTGCCCGGCGGCCCTGCTCAAGGGAAACGTTGACTTCAGGGCCTGCGGCCAGTCCATAGAGGCGATAAGAGACAAGATAAGCGAGGAGGGGCTCCTCATCGAGTGCGCGAGGCGTCCCGACCTCGGCATGTTCGAGCCAAGCATAACCTTCGAGCAGTGCCCGGAGTGGCGTGAGACCGGGTTCGGGTACCTGCTCAAGGACATGCGCGTCATTATCCTGGGCATCGACGGCTACCTGGGCTGGACCCTCGCATTGAAGCTGGCCAGGCTCGGCTGCAAGGTCAGCGGCATAGACAACTATCTACGGCGGAGGGCCGTCGCGGAGAAAGGAAGCAAGAGCGTCGTGCCCATCGCGGACATGGAGACCAGGCTCAGGACCGCCAAGGAGCGGCTCGGCGTCGAGATAGACTTCCGAGAGCTCGACCTCCTCGACAGGGACGAGTTGGAGGAGTACCTACGGGAGGTGCAGCCCGAGGCCGTGGTCCACTACGGCGAGATACCCAGCGCGCCCTACAGCATGGTGGACGCCGACCACGCCATACGGACCCAGCACAACAACACCCTGGGCACCCTCGGCGTACTGTTCCTAGTCAAGGAGATATGCCCCGAGGCAAACATACTCAAGCTGGGCACCATGGGCGAGTACGGCACCCCCCTCACCGGCCGCCCCATCTTCGAAGGCCTGTTCCCCGCCGACGCCGTGCTCACCTGGAAGGGCCGGGAGTGGAGCATGGGCGGCGAGCTCACGCCCAGGGACCCCGCGAGCTTCTACCACGTAAGCAAGGTCCAGGACACGTTCAACGTCTACGAGGCGTGCAAGTACTGGTGGCTCAGGAGCTACGACGTCATGCAGGGCGTCATATTCGGCGTCCACACAGAGGAGGTCTCCGAGCACCCGGACCTGCGGACACGGCTGGACGTGGACGAGTGGTTCGGCACCGTCATCAACAGGTTCGTCGCCCAAGCCGTCCTAGGCATACCGCTGACCGTCTACGGCTCCGGTGAGCAGATACGGGGCTACCTGGCGCTGGAGGACGCCATGGAGTGTATGGTGAGGCTCCTCTCATCGCCGCCGGAGCCCGGTCAGTACGACGTGGTGAACCAGCTGAGCCGGCTATACAAGGTCAAGGAGCTCGCCGAGATCGTCGCCCGGGTGGGCAGCCAGAGGCACGGGCTCACGGTCCGCATACAGCGGGTGGAGAACCCCAGGGTCGAGGCCGACGAGCACCCGTTCCTCGTGGTCTCCCAGAAGCTCCGCGAGAACCTGGGGTACCAGCCCAGGACGCCGCTGGAGGTGGAGATAGACAGGATGTTCACCCTGCTAACGCAGCCCGAGGTCCGTGAGCGGCTGGAATCCGTCAGGGAAACCGTGTTCCCCAAGACCTGGTGGAGCGGCGAACACAAGGAATCCATGACGCTGGAGGTCTACGAGCCGGGGGCCCACGCGGCGGCGGGATACAGCCCGGAGCTGGTGGTATCGGAGCGCGAAGGAGACGAGAGGCACATCCCGGAACTCGTGGTATCCGAACACGACGGTGACGAATAGATGGAGATAACCGACAGGGAGTTCAAAGAGAAGGTGCTCGGCTCCGAGAAGCCGGTGCTGCTGGAGTACTGGGCGTCGTGGTGCCCGCCCTGCCACGCCATCAAACAGGTGCTCAAGAAGCTCGACGGGGAGCACATGGGTTACCGGATCGTCACCGTGAACGTGGACCGCAACATGGGCTACGCCTCCAGGTACAACGTGAAGGGCGTGCCTTGCTTCATGATCTTCAATGGGGGCGAGCTCATCCACCGGGAGGTGGGCGCTAGGTCGGAGAAACAGATACGCGCCATGCTCGACACGCACCTGTGACGTGCTTGTCCAGGTTTTTATCCAGGCATCCCCTAAACATCCTGTGGTTCCATGGTTGAAGTGAACAAACTGGACGAGCTTGTACGGTACCAGGAAGGCTCCGTCGTGAGCAGAACCATCATCGACAAGAAGACGGGCACCGTCACCCTCTTCGCCTTCGACGAGGGCGAGGGGCTCAGCGAGCACACGACGCCGTACGACGCACTGGTCTACGTCTACGACGGAAAGGCGGAGATAACCATCTCAGGCAACCCCCACGAGGTCGGAGAGGGCTGCACCATGGTGATGCCCGCCGACGAGCCGCACGCGCTCAGAGCCCTCACCCCGTTCAAGATGATGCTGGTCATGGTAAAGTCGGCGTGACGGCGCGGCCCCCCCCCCAGGTTGATTGACAAATGAACCGGTATACAGCCAGTTAGCCGACGCCCGCTTGACCGGTCAATTCCTCTCTGGAAGCGTCCTGGGCATCGTCAACAACAGAGGCACCCTAACGAAGACGTCAACGATCATGTGAAACAGGAACGGGGCCCGCGGAGACACGCTCGTGTAAAGTATCCCGCCGAGCAGCGGGGCGGGTATCATGAACACCCTCCTCAGGAGCTCCCTCACCCCCATCCACCTGCCCCTCTCCTCGGGGGACACGAGCTCGTTCCTGTAGGCTGCAAGGATGCTGAGGCTCGGGTTGAAGACCCCTCTCAGAGCCCAGCCCAGTATCAGCCACCTCGGGTCGGGGGTGAACAGCAGCATAAGCGTGGACGCGTGGAACAGGGGCCTCAGGAGGAGCACGGTCCTTATCCTGCCTATCCTGTCCGCCAGCGCACCCAGAGGCACCGAGGAGACTATTCCGACCACGGCGAATATGGCGCCCATCCCCCCGATGACTATGGGGTCCGCCCCCTTGACCTCCTGGGCGTAGACCATCAAGTACCTACCCATCACAGCGTAGCTTGAGGCGCTCACCGTGTCGATGAGGAGCCACCTCTTGAGATACGGCGAGCTCGAGAGCACCTCGCGGAGCCCCCCCAGCAGCGACCCGCCGCCGCGGTGGAGGCCCCCAGTCTCCTCGAACCTGAACACTATGTACAGGCCGATCACGGCCAGCCCGAGGAACTCGATGAAGAAAAGAGTCTTCAGGTTACCAGCCGAGATGCCCCCCAGCCGCGTGAGGATGGCCGCAGCCACCAGCGGCGCCACCACCGTGGGCACCAGTGAGACGGACGTCACCAGCGTAAACCCCTTGGCCCTCTCCTCGTCCCTCAACGAGTTGGCCATGACAACGTTCTCCAGCCCCTGGGAAAAGAAATAGGCCAGGCTCGATAAAGAGGCGGCCACCGCGATCCAGACCCAGTCCCGTGCCAGGAAATAGGTCAACGGCACCAGGGCCTGGACGATGACCGTGAACAGCATGAGCCTCCTGGAGCTGTACTCGTCTATGAGCCGCCCGAAGGGGTAGGCCACGACGGCGTTCACCAGCCAGCCGATGGAGCCCACCAGCCCCAGCTGGACGAAGCTGGCCCCCAGCTGCCGTATGTAGATGTTCGTGTAGTCACGGGTCAGGTAGTTGAACGCCGAGAACCCGCTCTTCTTCAACAGCACCAGCCTGTAGTTCCTAGCCTGCCTCGAGAAGAACCCCCTCAGCCCCCCGAACAGTACACAGACACCTCTCTGAAAGAAACCCCGACCAGCGAGGTTTAAGATTTCGTAGACCGCCGGCGCCGGCGCGATGTTTAAACACGCGGCGAGTCATTGATCCCTGATGAGCCGAGAGGACGTGGCCCGCCTGGCGGCGCGGCTGCTATACGACCGGAGGGTAAAGGAGTACAAGGACGCCAAGGAGATGGCCGCCGCGAGCCTCGGCTCCAGTGCGCTGCCGAGCAACTACGAGGTCGCGGTGGAGCTGGACGCCCTAACAGACCGGCTTGAGGGAGACCACCGCCAGAGGCGGCTCATGGAGATGAGGGAAGCCGCCTTGGGGATAATGAAGAAGCTGGCGCGCTACAAGCCCAGGCTCATGGGCAGCGTCTGGAGGGGCACCGTCCGCCTGGGCAGCGACATAGACGTCATAGTGTACGGCGACCCGGAGGAGGTAGAGCACACCCTCTCCCTGAGCTACGACGTGAAGGGCAGAGACACCCAGAGGTTCACGCTGGACGGGCTGCCCAGGGAAACCACCCACATGAGGCTCACGGTGAACGGCTACGACGTCGAGGTCGTGGTGAGGCATCCAAGAGACGTGGAGGCCTACAAGCTTGAACGTTGCGAGACGTACGGAGACCCGAGGAGGGGGCTGGGCGTCACCGAGCTGGAAAAGCTTATGAGGGCTGACCCCCTCCGCAGATTCGTGCCCAGGAGGCGGCCGAAGTGAAGCCCAGGCTCTTCGGGTCCTCAGGAATCAGGGGGCTCGCCAACGTAGACATAACCACCACACTCGCCCAGAGGGTGGGCGCCGCGTTGGCGACCATACATGATGGAGGCTGCACAGTGGTGGGCAGGGACACCCGGCTGACTGGCCCCATGCTGGAGGCGGCGCTCCTCAGTGGGCTGGCGGCGGGTGGGGCGGACGTCATCTCTCTGGGCCTGGCGCCCTCGCCTGTGACGGCGTGGATGGTACCCGAGACCGGGTCCGACGCGGGCGTCGAGATAACCGCCAGCCACAACCCTCCGCGGTACAACGGACTCAAGGTGTTCAACGGCGACGGCGTAAGCCTCACACTAGAGGAGCAGCTGAACCTAGAGAAGGTGCTTGAGGAGGAGGCGTACAGGCTGGCGCCGTGGAGCCACGTCGGGGCGGTGGAGGAGGTGGACGCCATAGAGCACTACGTGGACGCCTTGGCAGAGGCGCTTGACGTGATGTGGGGCGGCAAGGTGGCGTGCGACCTGTTCAGCGGCGCCACATGCGTCACCGCCCCCACGGCGTTCATGGAGCTGGGCGTACAGGCGGAGTTCATCAACGCCGTACCCGACGGCAGGTTCCCCGCTGGGGACCCCGAGCCCAACGCCGAGACGCTTCAGCGCCTCAACGGTTACATGAGGGCCCGCGGGGCGTCCATCGGATTCGGGTTCGACGGCGACGGGGACAGGATGATGCCGGTGGGCGCCGGCGGCGTGGCCGACCCCGACAGGGTGCTGGCAGCCATCGCCGGTTACGCCGTGGAGAGGAGCGGCGGAGGCGTAGCGGTCACCCACGTTGGGGCGTCGATGTGCGTAGACGACGCGGTGGAGGAGGCCGGGGGAACGGTGGTCCGCACCCCTGTGGGGGACGCCCACGTGACCGAGGCGGTGGCGAGGCACGGCGCGGTGTTCGGCGGCGAGCCCGTGGGCGCCTGGGTCTTCCCCGACGTCCACATGTGCCCCGACGGCGTGCTCTCGGCGCTCAAGCTCCTGGAGGCGCTCGGGGAGAAGGACGCGACTCTGGAGGAGTTCATGGAGCCTGTGCCCAGCTACCCCATAGGGAGGGCGAAGCTGGAGTGCCCGGACCACCTCAAAGAGAAAGTCATGGAGGCCGTCACCGAGGGCTACATGGACTGCATCAATGACGTCCAGGAGGTCAGCACTGTGGACGGGTTGCGCCTGGAGCTGGAGACCGGGTGGGCGCTCATCAGGGCGTCCGGGACGGAGCCACTCATAAGGGTGACCGTTGAAGGTAGAACCAGAGAAGACGTGGAGGCACTCATGGAAAAATCCAAGAGCCTGGTGAAGAAAGTGTTAGGTGGCTTGAATTGAAGGCGGTCATACTGGCGGCTGGCCGGGGCACCCGGCTCAGGCCGCTGACGGACAGGTGCCCAAAGCCCCTGCTGCCGGTAGGCGGCAGGCCGCTGCTGGAGTGGATGCTCCACAGGGTCAGTGAGGCAGGGGTGACTGACGTCCTCATGGTAACCAACTACCTCGAGGACATGATCAAGGAACGTTTCGGCGACGGCGGCGAACTGGGGGTGAAGATAAGCTACGTCACACAGGAGGAGCCTCTGGGGACGGCGGACGCGTTCAAGGCGGCCCTGGGCTGGGTGGGCACCGAGAGCTTCATGGGGCTCTACGGCGACCACTACATCAGCGAGGGCGTACTCAAGGGGCTTCGGGACGCCCACGTGGACGGCGAGGTCACCGTCACCGGGCTCAGGGTCGAGGACCCCAGCCAGTACGGCGCCTTCGAGCTCTACGGCGACGTCGTCACCGGCGTGGTGGAGAAGCCGCCACGGGGGACGGAGCCCAGCAGCTACGCCAACGTGGGCATCTACGTGTTCCCAGAGAAGATATTCGGCTACATAGACAGGACCAAGAAGAGCAGCCGCGGCGAGTACGAGATCACGGACACCATGCAGCTCATGATCGAGGACGGCGTCACCCTCCACATGCACGAGATACACGAAGACGCCTGGCTCGACATAGGGCTCCCGTGGACCCTGCTTGAGGCCAACAGGCGGGCCATGACGGGCCTGGAGACGAGGATAGAGGGCAAGGTCGAGAAGGGCGTCCAGATGCAGGGCAGCGTCTGGGTCAAGAAGGACGCCCTGCTGCGCTCCGGGACATACATCGAGGGCCCGGCGGTCATAGGTGAGGGCTGCGACGTGGGCCCCAACTGCCACATCCGGGAGGGCACCTGCCTAGGCAATGGCGTGAGGATAGGCAACGGCTGCGAGGTCAAGAACAGCGTAATAATGGACGGCACCCACGCCGCCCACCTCAGCTACATAGGGGACAGCCTCATAGGCTCCGAGTGCAACCTGGGCGCCGGCACCATAACGGCGAACCTCCGCTTCGACAAGACCGACATAGAGGCCTCCGTGAAGGGGGAGAGGATGAGCAGCGGCCGCCGCAAGCTGGGCGTCATCATGGGCCACGGAGTCCAGACCGGGGTCAACGTGTCCCTCCACCCCGGCGTCGTCGTGGGCAGCGGCAGCTGGATAGCGCCGGGGATAACGGTGCAGAGAGACGTCGAGGCAGGCGTCATAGTGTACCAGATGCCGTCGCGGCAGCAGAGGCCCCGCTAGCCGCCCACCACCTTTATTATCCCCCGCACCGGAGTGCAGACAGACTATGGAGCGAGACGAGTTCAAGAAACGGTTCCCCGCCCTCGCCAAGGAGATAGAGGAAGGCAAAGGCAAGGCAGACCTCAGCTTCGAGGTGGAGCCGCCCAAGCCCAAACGCAGGTTCGCGGGCTACACCCCCGACGCCGAGGACTATCTGAGGCGGTGCAGCGGCGAAGAGGAAGCCCATGAGATCATCCAGTACCTCAGGGAACAGGGGGAAATCACCGGCGAGGAGGCCGACAGGCTGCTCAGGCAGCTGGAGGAGGAGGGCCTCAGAAGCTTCGGCCCCAAGAAGGAGCCGGGCTACTACGAGCGCGAGGGCTAGCCTTCTCAGGCTCGTGGACAAAATTAATACTCATGCACAGGGCTACACGCTCAAACACATATCAAATAGAGAAGATGGGGTTAGCGTAGCTTGGCCACGCCCTTCTCAAGGAAGCCCAGGTCGAGCTTCTTGAGGGTCTCCTTCGTCGGGATCCCCCTCTCGTCCCATCCCAGGGTCTCGAAGTAGGTCTGCAGCTTCTCGTCCACCAGCTCCCTGTCCGTCGTCTGACCCTTGTACGGGCCGCTTGGCAGGGGCTCGTAGAACCGCGGCGGGTTGTCGTCGTCCTTCACCGGCTCCCACTTCAGGTCGGGGCCGCCGAGCATCAGCAGGGTCCGCTGCAGCGTGACGATCCTGGGGCCGGTCTCGCTCCTCCACTTGCGGAGGGTCATGGGGAACCCTGTGATGGCCTTGGCGAAGTCGAAGACCAGGCGCTGGGGCACGCCGTAGTAGGTGAAGTTGCAGAACACGGCGCTGTCGGTGAAGACGGCTCCGCTCATGTCGTCGTAGCCGTCGGTGCTGGTGCTGGTGTGGTCGCCTCCCTGGACGTTGGCGGCGTAGCTGATGTCGTGGGT
>CAYFYM010000281.1:0-2061 GCA_964347405.1 uncultured Candidatus Bathyarchaeia archaeon
TGGTGCATGATTATGTGGCGGTTGATGAAAGCCCAGTTGATGGCGCAGCTCATGGCCTCGTAGTAGTCCTCGGCTTCCTTGCTCTTCAGCGGCGCGCAGACGAGCTCACGGGCAGGCAGCTTCAGGTTGTACTTGGTTGCCGCCCTATCCATGACCCTGATGTAGTCGGTGGCGACTTGGTGGCCGAAGCCCCTGCTCCCTGTGTGCACCCAGACCACCACTTGGCCGGGCCTGTTGATACCGTAGACGGCTGCGTAGCCCGGGTGTAGTATCTTGTCCACCCGCGCGATCTCGAGGAAGTGGTTGCCTGCGCCGAGGGTGCCCAGCTGGCTGCTGCCCCTCTTCTTGGCCCGAGGGCTAACCTTGTCCGGGTTGGCCTCCTTCATGCAGCCGCCCTCCTCGGTGTGGCTGGCGTCCCTGTCCCAGCCGTAGCCCCTGTCCACGGCCCACTGGATGCCCTCGCTGATGGCTCTCTCCAGCTCCCTGACGCTGAGCCTCAGCATGCTGCCGACGCCGACGCCGCAAGGCACAAGCTGGAAAATCCTGTCGATGAGCTCCTGCTTTTTGGCGTCCACCTCCTTGAAGTCCAGGTCTGTCCGCAGCAGCCTGACTCCGCAGTTGATGTCGTACCCGACGCCGCCCGGGGTGATTATGCCCTCCTCCGAGTCGAACGCTGCGACGCCGCCGATGGGGAAGCCGTAGCCCTGGTGGCCGTCGGGCAGCGTGACGCCGTACTTGTATATGCCGGGGAGCTGGGCGACGTTGACGCTCTGGGCCAGCGTGTCGTCCCTCTTCATGGCCTCAAGCAGCACCTCGTCCGCGTATATTCGGGCGGGCACCTGCATGTGCCTGCAGTATGCCTTGGGTATCTCCCACGTGTAGTCGTCTATCTTGTCTATGGGGAACTGCATGGGTTCTCACACCCTTTCCGTCGGTAATCCTAATAAGCGTTTATTGGTTTCTACACCAATGAAAGACGTTGCAGTGGAAGGTCCTGAAACAGGTGCCCCTGGCGGAGGTGCAGAGCCGCCTCAGGGAGTACGAGGAACGGCACGGCAGCCTCAGCCGCCTCCACGAGATGTTCACCAAGGGCAGGATGCCGCCGGGCCTCTTCGACGACTACGTCGAGTGGACGAGCATGAGCCACGCCGTCCACGCCTACCAGGAGGGAGAGGACTTCGAGTACCTGGCCGAGATGGACATGAACCTGTCCCCGGGGGACTACGCCCGGCTCACAGCTAAGAGACTCATGCTGCTGGACCACCTCATAGAGGGCCACGCCTCCTCGATAAACGAGCTCGCCTCTACGGTCGAGAGGGACGTGAAGAACGTGTACAACGATCTCAGGACCCTGGAGTCCCTAGGGCTCGTCAGGCTAGTCAAGATGGGGAGGAGGCTGGTCCCGGAGCTGCTTGTGTACGAGATAACCATCCTCCTCGGCTGAACACTGTTATATCGCCTAGGCGAACGTATCGTGTGATGAATATGTCTGCTAACACATGTGAGGCGGACCTGGCTCTGGTTAACGGAAAGATAATCACGGTGGACGACGAGTCCACCGTCGCCGAGGCCGTGGCCGTCAAGGACGGCAGAGTCATGGCAGTCGGCTCCACAGAGATGATCGAGAAGCTGCAGGGAGGCTCCACCAAGGTGATAGACCTTGAGGGGAAAACCGTGATGCCCGGTCTCTACGACAGCCACATCCACGTAGTGGGCACCGGCACGGCTCTGCAGATGATAAACTGCAGGACCCCGCCCATGACCAGCATAGAGGACATGAAGGAGGCGGTGGCCGAGAAGGCAGCTGAATCCAAGCCCGGCGAGTAGATACTGGGTAGGGGCTGGGACCAGGCCAAGCTGGCTGAGCACAGATACCCGTCGAGGTGGGACCTGGACGAGGTGTCCCCCGAGAACCCGGTGGTGCTGACGAGGACCTGCGGCCACCTCCTCGTGGCCAACAGCGCCGCCCTGGAGATTGGGGGCATGACCAAGGACACCCCGGACCCCCTCGGCGGCAGGATCGTGCGCAACGAGGAGGGCGAGCCCACCGGCATGCTGGAG
>CAYFYM010000282.1:0-2503 GCA_964347405.1 uncultured Candidatus Bathyarchaeia archaeon
AGCCAGTAGACCATGAACAGGGCCACGGCAAGGACGAAGTAGGGATAGGAGTTGTAGCTGTACATGCCCAGGCCGAGTGGTATGCCGGCGAGGAGAAAGAGCCACCACCGCCGCGACACAGATGAAGGTGAAATCGCTAAACGGTATTATCTTTGACCCGGGGTAGAACATGTACAGCATGGCTAGGCTTCCCGTGGACAGCAGCGCGTCGACGGCGAGCCGCTTGAACCCGTCGGCCAACAGGTAGCCCGTCACGAGCGACGCGGCTGCCAGGAAAGTGATCAGTATGTAAACGGATAAGCCGGCGTCATTGTACATTCTGTCAAGCTCCTGCAAGGTGTAGTCTAGGGTAATGTAGCCTTTCTTCAAGGTGTCGAAGCTCTCAGCGTACTCGCCCTCCTCGAAAAGGATCCTTGCCTCAGAGACCTGCCTCGAAGCGGTGCTGTAGGCCCCCTCCTGTTTAGTGAGGTAGAACCCGTATCCGTTCATCTCGTCGAGCCTCTCACCTAGAGCCTCCTCGGCTTCAGAGGCGATCCTGAAGTTCAGGGGGATGCTGTACTCCCGCATGTCGATCGCCCTCGTCTCCCCCCTTGGCGCGGTCTCTGCCTCTCTCGTCGTGAAGCTTCTGGAGACGACGTTTGAGCCCAGAAGGAACGTGCTGTTTACCGCCACCCTCACGACGGTTCCGGGGGGGACCACGAGGTGCCCTTTAGGTAGTTCAAGCATGTTCATTCCGTTTGAGAGGGAGCCGTATATGAGGGGGACGCCCGACGGTGTGAGAGTCTCGTTGTCGGCGTCGATAACCTTGTACTGTGCGTGGAGGGCGAGGTTCTCCGTGTCGACGTAGAGCAGGCTGCCTTCGACGATTATGGAGCTGGCTGGAAGGAGGACTATGTCGAGCTCGGCGTCACCGTTCATGACTTCTCTCGAGTACGGGATGTAGTCGACGCCGGGGGTGTCAGGGGCGTCGTAGAAGACGATCAAGTCACCCACCTCGAACTCGGTTTCGATGTTGAATACACCGTCCGAGGCTGACGCGGCTTTGTTACGATACCCTACCTCGCTCATGAGCATAATCTGTGCGCCGGCTATTGGTGCCCCTTCTTGGTCGCGGACGGTTCCGCTCAGAGCTCTGACAGAGTAGACGGACTGAGTAGCTAACACCAAGGCTAGTACAGCTATGGCCGCCACACCACATCTCAGACGCATGGTATCGCTCTCACAAAATACCCAATACTATGGTAAAAACCTTAAGCGTTCGCCCTCAAGAAGACACGGAACGAGATGAGGATCAGAATAGTGACGGACGCGACGGGTCCCGTTGAGGCGGTCCTCAATGATGAGAGCCCGGACACGGCTAAGGCTGTGTGGGAGGCGCTTCCCATCGAGGCGAGGGCCAACACCTGGGGAGACGAGATATACTTCGGTATACCGGTAAAAGCTGACACAGAGAACCCGAGAGAGGTAGTCGGGTTGGGCGATCTCGCGTACTGGCCGCCGGGGAACGCGTTCTGCATATTCTTCGGTAAAACACCTGCGAGCAGAGGAGACGAGATAAGGCCAGCAAGCGCCGTCAACGTCTTCGGTAAGGTAGAGGGAGACCCAAAGGCGTTCAAGAAGGTGCGGAGTGGAGACACGATAAGGATCGAGAGGGCCTAGCTCCTCTCCGTGATCCTGATCTTCTCCACCAGCCCCTCATACAGCGCCTCACGGCTCTGCCGATCCTTGGACAAGGCAATGAGGGGGCCATGGGTCTTGGACCAGAACTCCGAGTCGACCGGGCCTTGGAGCTCGGGCACTGTGTGGCTCGGAGTGTTCTCCATGAGCTTCTCCAGATGATTCTCCATGACGGTTTCATCGACCCTGTTCTCCTGGATGCACTTGGAGTAGATCAGCGGGAACACCATGTGCATCACCTGCACCCCCGGTGAGCCGAGGAGGGTGTAAGCCGTGGGCTCCATGAAGCACTCGGGGTACAGCTGGTAAACGGCGTTCCAGTAGTCCGTGAGGAGCCGCGCTATGTCGCTCACCGGCATCCCCTTGAGTATGTTCTCCCTTAGCAGGTTCGACACGGATCTGATGAGGAGCTTGTCCGATACTATGTGGTTCTCGTGTCTACGCTCGCCCACGATCTGTACCCTGCCGTACCAAGGGCTCTGGGGGCTCTGGTTCAGCATGTCCACCACCTCCGTGGCCAGCCCTATCCTGACGCCTTTGCTGCCCTCGAAGTCCATGACCCACTGCTTCCCGCGTTTCCACAGCATCCTCTGGAGGTGCCTGTAGACCAGGTCGGTGGGCACGCTCCGCTGCCTCTTGTTGACTATGTAGAACAGCATCATCTCGTCGAACCGTTCGGGTAGCTTCATGATGCTCGCTATGACCGGGTATCCCTCGAAGTCCTGGTTGCGCTCTATGGCCCGTTTAAGCGCCTCCACCCTGTGCTGCCCGTCAATGAGCCAGAGCCCCTCGTCGCCGGTGTCCAGCATCCCGTAGCTGAACCAGC
>CAYFYM010000283.1:0-2705 GCA_964347405.1 uncultured Candidatus Bathyarchaeia archaeon
CCCTCCTCCACTACGCCTATCCTGTTCACGGGCCCGTAGGGCTTCATGTCCTTCGGGTAGACGGTTATGGCGTCTCCCCTAGGCCAGTACCCTATGGTCCCCGCCTTAACTTCATCGACGGGCTTCTCGGCGCCCCTCTTCATGCCGACTATTATGGAGACGAACCCCATGGCTGGGGAGGTCCTGGTGTTGAGGGGCAGGATCTTAAGGATCTCCTGCACCGTCAGGGGGGCCGTGAGCCTGTTCAGGTACCCCTTCGCCTCCCCCCTGTCGATCACGGTGATCTTTATGGGTATCTTGGATAGGCTGTCACTCAACCTGCGAGACCCCGTACTCCACTATCATTCTGGCGTAGTCCCTGCCGGTGGCCCGTTTGATCCCCTGCCACCCCGGGGAGGCGTTCACCTCAAGAACCACGGGTCCATCGGGGCCCTCCAGTATGTCGACGCCGCAGTAGTCCAGATCGATCACCTCCGCCGCCCTAAGCCCCAGCTCAAGAACCTCGTCGCTCATGGGCTCTTCCACCATCCTGCCGCCCTGAGCCACGTTACTCTTCCAGGAAAGCTCGGGCAGATACTTGTACACTGCGCCCACGACCTCTCCGCCTATGACGAACACCCTTATGTCTCTGCCCGGGTTGTGAACGTATTTCTGGATGAGCAGAGGGTGGTGGAGCCTGTCCAGTGTGCGGTACGCGTTGTAGGCGAGGTCGGTGTCCTGGAACCTCATGCTGCCCCTGCCCATGCTGCCAAGGATGGGCTTGTATATGACGTCCCCCATCTTCATAGTCTCCTCGTATGCCCTCGCAAGGCTCTCGGTCATGTATGTGGAGGGCACGGGGACCCCGTTCGCCTGAAGTGTGTACTGGGTGGCGTACTTGTCCCGGGCCCTTCTGAATGGATAGGTTCTGTTAATGACCTTGATGCCAGCGAACTCCATGTGCTCCAGTAGGCTTATGCGACGCGTTATCTGCTCGCATGAACCGCCGCCGTAGCTGCGGAGGAAGCAGATGTCGGCGTCCGTAACCTCCTCGCGGCCGACCCAGAACCTCGACCCATCGTTGCTCACCCACGAGGAAACGTCCTCGGTGGGGGCGTCCACAACGATGTGGCCGAGCCTGACTGACGTGTCAACGAGCTCTTTGCTGTTGGAGCTGGGCTTGGACCCGTACAGGACTACTATCTTCAACTAGCGTCTTGAATACTCACAATACCCGGGTAATTAAGCATACTCATGACCATCGTACTGGTTTGATGAATCAAGCACCCTATGAAACGCGAGTTGGGTGAGGGTATTGATTCGCTTTTATTTACGCGTGACGACCTATGAGCCATGGTCTCACTGATGGAGGCGGCCATAATAGGCGTGCTCCAAGGCGTCCTGGAGTGGCTCCCGGTCTCCAGCGAGGGAAACCTCACTCTGTTCTTGGTTTCTGTGCTTGGCCTCGACCCCTCTGGGACCATGGGCCTAGCGGTTTTCCTCCATCTGGGCACGGGGCTAGCTGCCCTTGTCTATTACAGGCAGGAATCTTGGAGCATCATCGTCGGGGTGACGCAGAGGGACAGGGAGATGAGGCTGAGGCTCACCGTTATCACCGGGCTCACCGGCGTCGTAGGTTTACCCATCTACGTTTACCTCAACGTCTCGGCATCCGTCGGCGAGGCCCTTCTAGCCCTGACGGGTTTGGCCCTCATCGCCACGGGGCTCATGCAGAGACGTGGAATCGTGGCCGGGAAGAGGGACGCGTCGAGCCTCAGCTGGCCCGAGACAATGGCCCTCGGTCTTCTACAGGGGCTGGCGATCATACCGGGTTTGTCTCGTTCAGGAATAACCACGTCTTCCATGCTCCTAAGGGGGCTCAGAAGCGACGAGGCGTTCAACTTGTCGTTCCTCATGAGCATCCCCGCGAGCTTCGCCGCTGGATTCGGTTTGATGCTGATAGACGGGTTCCAGATAACCACCGGCGCGGTGATAGCTGTGGTCGTCTCCGCCGTCGTAGGTTACGTGTCAATAGCGGCATTGATAGGCTACGCCGAGAAGACGAGTTTCTGGAAAATATGTGTAGGCCTGGGTACACTGGCCTTGCTGGGCTGGGTTCCTAGCCTTCTTGTGTAGGGTAGTCTTTGCTCTGGATGGAGGCCATCGCGGCAATCCCGTCGACGCTGGCGGTCCTCAGCGTCTCCAGGGGAAGCGCCAGGATGATTGTGTTGCTCTGGTCCTTGCTCACGTCGTTTATGGTCGACAACACGCGTAGCTGCATGGCGTTGGGGTCCGACATGTTCAATGCGGCCTGCTTGAGCTTCTCGCTCGCCATCAGCTCCGCGTTCGCCTTGATCTGTATCGCTCTGCTCTCGCGCTCGGCCTCCGCCTGTACGGCGAAGGCGCGCTTCATGTCGGGGGGCAGGCTAATGTCCTGGAGGCCGGCTCGGGTGATGTCGATGCCCCAGTCCTTGACCAGTAGATCGATCTCCTCCTTGAGCTTCACGGCCACCTCCTCCCTGTTCTCCAGCAGATGATCCAGGTCATAGGTGCCTATGATGTTCCTGATGGCGGTCTGGGCGTACTTGTTGACAGAGATCCTGTACTCCTGTATCTGGAGTATGAGCCTCTCGGGGTCCTCGATCTTCATGAAGACCACGGCGTCTATGACCACGCTGATGTTGTCCTTGGTGATGGCCGACTGGCCCATGAGGTCTATGGTCTGC
>CAYFYM010000284.1:0-4462 GCA_964347405.1 uncultured Candidatus Bathyarchaeia archaeon
CGGCCCCGCTGGAGCTTCATCGACGGCCCCATCACGGCGAACAACCCCATGGGGGTCCACCACGCCTGGGGCCGCACCTACAAGGACCTGTTCGCGCGGTACCGTTTCATGCGGGGCTATGAGGTGAGGAACCAGAACGGCTTCGACTGTCAGGGGCTCTGGGTGGAGGTCGAGGTCGAGAAGGAGCTCGGCTTCGAGTCCAAGCTGGACATCGAGGCCTATGGGCTGGCCGACTTCGTGAAGAAGTGTAAGCAACGGGTGCTGAAGTACTCTGCCATCCAGACGGAGCAGTCCATACGGCTGGGGATGTGGACGGACTGGAACGACCCCGACGAGCTGCGCAAGCTGGCGGAGGCCCTGGAGCACCCCATGGAGGAGACGACGTACGTGGGCTCCAACGGCCCCGTGACGGCGACTGCGGAGTGGCTCGTGGGGAACCTCGGGATGCCCGAGCTGGGCGGCAGCTACTACACCCTCAGCGACGAGAACAACTACATGATATGGGCGGCTCTGAAGAGCTGCCACGAGAGGGGCTGGATCTACATCGGCGCCGACGCCATGCCGTGGTGCCCCAGGTGCAGCACGGGCATCAGCCAGCACGAGATAGTAACCGAGGGCTACCGCGAGCTGACCCACACCAGCGTGTACGTGCTGTTCAGGCTGGTGGGCAGGGAGGGCTCCCTCCTAATCTGGACAACCACGCCGTGGACCCTCACGAGCAACGTCGCCGCCGCCGTCCACCCCGAGTTAACCTACGTCAAGGTCAGGTACAGGGACGAGGTGATCTACCTGAGCAAGGGGTCCTTAGAGTCTGCTATCCCAGATCAGGGAAACGTGGAGGTTCTCGAGGAGCTGAGCGGCGCCGAGATGGAGGGCTGGAGGTACCGGGGCCCCTACGACGAGCTGCCCATGGTCAAGGAGATGGGTGTGCCCGAGGCACACAGGGTCATCCTCTGGGAGGAGGTGGGCGAGGAGGAGGGCACGGGTATCGTGCACATCGCCCCGGGGGCGGGCAAGGAGGACCTCATGCTCGGAAGGCAGCACGGGCTGCCCGCGCCGGCGCCGCTGGACGACTTCGGCGTCATAGTTGAAGGCTTCGGGTGGCTCAGCGGGATGCATGTCTACGACTCGGCTGAGCCCATATTCGACGACCTACGGAAGAAGGATCTTCTCTACAGGACTCAGAGGTACACGCACAGGTACCCGGTGTGCTGGCGCTGCGGGAGCGAGCTGGTGTTTAGGCACGTCAGCGAGTGGTTCATAGACATGGGTGAGAAGCTGGACAAGCCCTACCGGGGGGTCACGGAGGAGGAGAAAGACCGGAACCTCCGGTACCAGATCATGGACAGCGCATACGAGGTTGAATGGATACCTGGGTTCGGGCTGAAGCGGGAGCTGGACTGGCTCCGCAACATGGACGACTGGATGATAAGCAAGAAACGGTACTACGGGCTGGCACTGCCCATCTGGAGGTGCGGCTGCGGCTGGTTCGACGTTATAGGCAGCAAGGAGGAGCTTAGGGAGAGGGCCGTGGAGGGGTGGGACAGGTTCGAGGGGCACAGCCCCCACAGGCCGTACGTCGACGAGGTGAAGATCAGTTGCGATCGATGCAGAGGCCTCGCTACGCGTATACCGGACGTTGGTAACCCCTGGCTGGACGCGGGCATAGTGGGGTTCAGCACCCTCCAGTATCGTCAAGACAGGGAGTTCTGGGAGAAATGGTTCCCGGCTCACTTCATCACCGAGTCCTTCCCGGGGCAGTTCCGCAACTGGTTCTACGCTATGCTGGCCGAGAGCACGATCCTTGTGCGGAGGACGCCTTACAGGGTTTGTCTTGGGCACGGCCAGGTCCTGGCGGAGGATGGGCGTGAGATGCATAAGAGCTGGGGGAACGCCATCTGGTTCGACGACGCCGCGGAGACGATGGGCGCCGACGTGATCAGGTGGATATGCTGCACGACGAAGCCGGAGAACAACCTGCTGTTCGGTTACAAGAGGGCGGCCGAGGTGCGGCGGCTTTTCTTTATGACGCTGCTCAACGTCTACAACTTCTTCTACCAGTACGCTTCGCTGGACGGGTGGACGCCGGCGGAGGAGCCGGGTGAGCTTGCGCCGCTGGACAGGTGGGTGCTTGGGAGGCTGAGCAGGGCGGTGGAGGCGGCGACGGGGGCGCTGGACGGGTACGACGTGTACTCGGCATGCGGGGAGATCGAGGGGTTCGTTGACGTGCTCAGCAGGTGGTATGTGCGGAGGAGCCGGCGGCGGTTCTGGAAGACGGAGGCCGACGACGATAAGCGTGCGGCCTACGGCACCCTCTACAGGTGCCTGAGGACTGTGGTGCTGCTGCTGGCGCCTGTTACGCCGCATCTATGCGAGGCGCTTTACCAGAGGATGGTGCGGCCCGTGGAGCCGGGGGCGCCGGAGAGCGTCCACCACTGCGGGTGGCCTGAGGCCGACGAGTCCACGGTGGACGAGGAGCTGTTGGCGGAGATGGATCTGGCGATGGCGCTGAGCAGCATGGGCCGCGCTGCCAGGAGCCAGAGCGGCGTCAAGCTCAGGCAGCCGCTCAGTGAGGCCATGGTGGTGGTGCCGCCGGAGGACCTGCCGAGGCTGGGCCGGGTCAGGGACCTGGTGAGGGAGGAGCTGAACGTGAAGGCTGTCAGGGCCAGCTCGGACAGAGGGCTGCTGCAGGGGCTGAGGGTGGAGCCTGTGCCTTCGCGGCTTGGGCGTAAGCATGGTAGGTTGTTCCCGTCGGTGGCGGAGGCGGTGAGGGGCCTGGGCTCGGGGGAGGCTGAGGCGCTGGAGGCCGGGAAGCCGGTGACGGTGCTGGTGGACGGCTCGCCCGTCGAGGTGCTGCCGGGGGAGGTCGAGGTGGTCCCGGTGCCCCTGGACGGCTACTCGGTGGTGGAGGACGGGGGGACGCTGGTGGGCGTGTACACGGTGCTGTCCGAGGGGCTGGAGAGCGAGGGGCTGGCGAGGGACCTTGTGCGGCGTATCCAGGCGCTGAGGAAGGAGGCTGACTTCGAGATCGACGACGAGATAGCGACATACTACGTGGGTGACGAGGCTGTGGAGGAGGTCTTCGCGGAGGAGGCGGGTTACATCATGGCCGAGACGCTTAGCGTGGAGCTCGTGGGGGGTGAGGCGCCGCGGGGCGCCGCGGTCAGGGAGTACGTGATCGACGGGCTTTCGGTGAGGCTGGGGCTGGTGAGGAGGTAGCCGCTGGTCGGGGGTTCCTTATAGTAGGTTACTTACTATAAGTGTTTTTCCTGTGGTTGACCCGCCTTCTAGTCATCTAAATTATGTCGTTTTTTGCTGGGATTTATTTGGTTGTGGTTGGTCTGTTGGTGGGTTCTTGTCTCCCTCGGTTCTATGTGGAGGGTTCTCACGTGTATTCTTTTAGGGGGTATACGTGGACGTGCTCCGACTCCAGGGACGGGGGTTTCACTCCGAGCTCCCAGCCGTCGTTGGTGGTCTCTAGGTAGAAGTACTTGGTCTCGTTGTAGGTGTAGTGGTCTCCGTACACTACGCCGGCGTTGGCGACGCCAACGGCTGCGTGTCTGGCTTCCTCGAAGAAGATCAGCGCCGTGTCGTAGCCCATGGCGTCTAGGATGGCGGCGGTGAGTATTGAGGTGTCTCCGCAGTCTCCCTCGCGGTCGAACAGGGTCTCGAGGGGGTACCTGGGGTGGTCGTCCCATGTGCCGTAGACGTAGTCCTCGGCGAAGACGAGGCTCTGGATGAAGGCGGCGACGTAGTTGACTGTATCGGTGTCGTCGAAGTTCTCGTCGTAGGCGGTGGCCGTGAATGTTTCTGCTAGCTCGTCGATGAGCGGGTCGTCGTCTGTCTCGTTGCACATCGTCGCCCACTGGGTCCAGTCTGTGGGCCGTGGCTTTTCGATGCTTTCCTGGTACTGCATGGCGGGTATCTCAAGTTTGTGTGTGCGTCTGCCTATGTAGGTCCACTCGTATTGGTGTGTGACGGTGAACTCGTAGACGGTTTCTAGTTTGGTTTCCAGCTCCTGGATGGTGGCGTTTTTATCGGTTATCTGGGCTTGTAGGCTGGTTATCTGGTTTTCTAGGTCTTGTATCTGTGTCTGGGTTTCGAGGGTCTGGTTGTGCATGAGGAGGGATGCGTTGTGTTGTAGCTCTTGGATGGTCCGTTCGAGGCGCGTGACTTCTTTCTCGAGGATGAATATTATCTGTTCCTTGCCGAGTAGCTTGGTTTCCATCTCGTCCTGTAGGTCTGTTAGTTGTTCCTCGTAGTCTTGGGTTAGTTGTTGGGTCTGGTTTTTGTTGAAGTAGTATGTGGCTGCGGTGCCTATGGCTAGGCCTAGTATTAACCCGATTACCAGGGCCACGATTAGGTTTCGGGTCTCTGACATGTGGTATGGGTGTGTTTTCTTGTAGATAAAAATGCTCGGGCGTTGATGCAGATCATTGCTCCGTTTCTTGGTGGTTGATCC
>CAYFYM010000285.1:0-1799 GCA_964347405.1 uncultured Candidatus Bathyarchaeia archaeon
CGTGGACGTCCTGGTGGCGTCGGGGCTCGTGGACCGCGTGGAGTGCGCCTACGCTTTCGGCCACGAACTCAGGGGGCTGTCCCCAGCTGGCCGTAGACGCGTCGAGAACGGGCAAGTGAGGGTCGTGGGCGAGATAAGCAACGCGGGGGTCCAGTGGAGGTTCAAGGCCGCGGCAATGGGGCTGCCTTGGATGCCGGCGAGGGTGATGCTGGGAACCGACACGCTGAGGCACAGCTCGTCCAAGGTGGCTGAGGACCCGTGGACGGGGCTGCCCATCACGCTCATCCCGGCGTGCTACCCCGACTTCGTTTTATTGCATGTGCACCGCTGCGACAGGAACGGTAACTGCCAGATAGACGGCACCACCATCGAGGACGTCGACCTGGCTCGCGCCGCGAAGCGCCTCATAGTCACCACGGAGAAGCTCATAGACGAGGACGAGGTGCGCAGCCACCCCGACAGGACGGTGATACCCCACTTCTATGTGGACGCCGTCGTTGAGGTTCCCTACGGGAGCCACCCAGGTAACATGCCCGGGCTATACTACAGCGACGAGGAGCACATGGCGGAGTGGCTAAGGCTCAGCCGCAGCGACGAGGGCGTCGAGGAGTACCTGGACAGGTACGTCCGCGGCGTGAAGGAGTTCAGCGAGTACATCGAGCTGGTGGGCGGGGAAGAGAAGATGGAGTACCTGCGGAGGCTGGAGCACCTTGAGGTGCCTCTGGACGCGCCGTGGGCGAGGAGGGGCTAGAGTTGGAGTACAACACAACCGAGCTCATGGCGTGCGTGGCCAGCAGGGTGCTGGAGGACGGGAAATCCGTGTTCGTGGGCACCGGCCTCCCCATCATCGCCACGATGCTGGCGCAGAGGCTGCACGCCCCAAACCTCCTGATAGTGTTCGAGGCGGGTGGACTTGGCCCCAAGCTGCCGACGATCCCAGTAAGCGTGGGGGACAGCCGCACCTTCCACAGGGGCGTGATGGCGGCTAGCATGGACTACGTCATGGGGGTAGCGCAGCAGGGCCTCGTAGACTACGGGTTCCTGGGCGCCGCCCAGATAGACAGGTACGGGAACCTCAACACCACCGTCATCGGCGACTATGGCAGCCCCAAGGTCAGGCTCCCGGGGAGCGGGGGCGGCAACGACGTGGGCAGCCTCTGCACGCGGACCATCATATTGATGCGCCACGACAGGCTGCGCTTCATGGATGAGCTGGACTTCCTGACCACGCCGGGGTACCTCACCGGCCCAGGGGCGAGGGAGGCGGCCGGCCTACCCGCCGGCACAGGCCCCTACAGGGTGATCACCCAGCTCGGGGTGATGGGCTTCGACGATGAGTCCAAGGAGATGAGCCTCCTCTCGGTGCACCCGGGGGTCACGGTGGAGCAGGTCCAAGAGAACACAAGCTTCAGGCTGCATGTCAAAGGCGAGATCGCGGTGACGGAGGAGCCTACTCGAGAGGAGCTGAGGCTTCTCCGAGAGGAGATCGATCCCACCGGGATCGTGATTGGGAGGTGACGCGATGAGCAGGTACAGGCTCGGCGTGGCCGGGTTCGCTCACGAGACTATAACCTTCTGGCCGGGGCTCACGACGCTCGAGGATTTCGAGAGGAACGCCGCCCACGGTGACAGGGTCATCGAGAAGGCGAGGGACACCAACAGCTGCATCGGGGGATTCATAGAGGTATGCAAGGGGGAAGGAACTGAGCTGCTGCCCGTCTGCGCGGCCATGGGGGGCGCCACGGAGACCGTCGCGGACGAAGTCTACGACTTCTACGTTGGGGAGATGAAACACGGCT
>CAYFYM010000286.1:0-5401 GCA_964347405.1 uncultured Candidatus Bathyarchaeia archaeon
ACCGCCAGGGCCTCCTGCTCCCTGTTCTTCTCAGCCATGTACTCCCTCATGACCTCGGGCTGATGGTTGGCCACGTCCGTGAGGCTGAGTATGCCTATGACCCTGTCCTGTCCGATGGAGTCTACGACTGGCAGCTTCTTGATCCTGTTCTTGAGCATTATGCCGCCTGCCTCCAGCAGCGGTGTCTCGGGGGAAACTGAGATGAGGGCGCTGGTCATGACCTCGCCCACGGTTACGCACTGTGGGTCTCTGCCGCTTGCCACCACCCTCGTGAGGACGTCCCTCTCCGTGATTATGCCCTGGATGCCTTCCTCGCTCTGGACTATGAGGCTGCTTATGCCGAAGCGGGTCATCACCCGCGCGGCGTTCTCGACGGTCTCCGAGGGGTCTACGGTCACCACGTCGCTGGTCATGACGTCATGAACGGCTAGGGGTACGGCTGTGCGGCTCATGCCGTCTCTACCGTCGGATGAACCCTAATTTACGGTTATGGAACGAAGTCATGTAGTCTTAAATCCTGATAAAGTTCTCGATGATAGCGAAGGATCTTAGAGGAGGGGCATGAGCTCGGATACGTTCCCCAGCTCGTCTAAACCCCTGAGCGCCGACCAGATGCGTTCAGCCTTCCCCCGGTCCACTGTGGGGCTGGACCAGTTCACGAACTTGTCGAAGAGCTCCTCGTCCGTCAGGGGGTTGCGTGGCTCGCCCCAGGGAATGTCCACCCTCTCCCTGTGGGCTACCCCGTCCTTGAGCTTGACTTCGACGGTGGTGGGTCTGCTGCCCTCGGGGTATATGCTGTCGAGGCCCTCGTCGGGCGTCACCTTCACCTTGGCGGCGAGTTCGTGGAGCTCGGGGTCCGCTATCCTCTCCCTGGTGAACTGGGCCTCGGTAACCTCTCCGTCGGCGATGACGCAGGCGGAGATGTAGGGGAGGTTGAACTGGCAGTTCTTGTAGTAGCTGTCGGGGCCCACCTTCTCGTCTGTTATGTACATGCCGTGGGTAAGCTGGCATACCTGCACCTCCTCGACGTCGTCAGCCGTGAAGCCGTGCCGCTCCCTCAGCCGCAGCAGCGCCTCGACGGCGCCATGGGTCATCCTGCAGGTGGGCCAGGGCTTTATGTAGACGTTCATGATCTCGTACTCCTTGCCTAGGCCCCGGGTCTTGAAGCGGGTTGAGATCCTGTTGTCGTCAGCGAGCTTGGGGCCGTTCAGCCCCTCCTTGGCCAGCAGCGCGGCCTCGATCCCTATCTTGGCCTGGTACCCGTTGCTGAGGAAGTTGATGTCCAGCCCCATGGTCCGGGGGACGCCTCTGGGGCTGTTGTAACCCGCGATGCCCAGGGCAAAGATGGTCTCATCGACTCCGAGCCCCAGCAGCCTGCCAGCCACTGCGGCGGAGCAGTAGGCCGAGGCAGGGGGCCTGTCTTTCATCCCCCTCACCTTGGCGGCGACGTCGTATCCCACCGTGACCGCTGTGATCACGTCTCGTCCAGATGCGCCAAGCTTCTCTCCTACAGCAAAGGCGGTGGGCACGGCGACCCTGCCGGGGTGAGACGAGCCGCCGAGGGCGGCTGCCTCCCTGTGGCCGTCGTTGCAGTCGTGCACCTGGGCGTAGGCGGCGTTTGCCCACGCGGCCCACGGCATGCTGGTCCTCCTGCCCGTGCCGAGGACGGTGCACTCCTCAGGCTCGCCTAGGGCGGATATGAACTTGTCCACCCCGGCGGCCTCCTCCTTCCTGGTGCCCATGTAGATAGTGCCCAAGGAGTCCAGAATGACCCGTTTCGCCTGGTGCACCACAACGGACGGCAGGTCTCCGTAGGACAACCCCGTCACGTGCTCCGCCAGCTCCCTTCCCACGCGTAGGACGCTCTCAACCTCCTTTACCAAAACCAATCACACACTATGTTTCGCTACGGTTATAGATAACAGGTGCCCAGCCCGGCTCCCACGGTTCGAGATAACCTTTTTAAATGGTGTAGAGTCTAACCATAAAGCACCCGGAGAAATCATTGAATGGTAGGAAAACTCTCGACCATGCGGGGCAGAAGCCACAGCACTAGGCCGGTGAGCAAGAGGCCGCCAAACTGGGTCGTTTACCAGCCCAACGAGGTCAAGGCGCTCATAATCAACCTGGCCCGCGAAGGCAAGACCCAGAGCCAGATAGGCAACATCCTCAGAGACGTCCACGGGGTACCCCTGGTCAAGCCAATAGTGGGGTACGGCATCAGGAAGGTGCTGGAGGAGGCGGGGCTCGCCCCAGATATACCCGAGGACCTCTACAACCCTATGGTCCGCGCCGCCCGGCTCCGGAGGCACATGGACCGCAACCCCACGGACTACAGCAACAAGAGGGGGCTGCAACTCACCGAGAGCATGATCTACCGCGTCACCAAGTACTACAAGCGTAAGGGAGTCCTGCCGGGGGACTGGAACTACCGGCGCGAGATAGTCACCGTATAAGCTGACCCCCAATGTCGGGCGAGGACGATTTCTTTTCTTCATTCAAGCCAGCCGTGGAGCTGTTCCACAGGCACGCCGAGATGGGCGGCAGCATACGCATAGTCACCCACAACGACGCAGACGGCCTCGCCAGCGGCGGCATCCTCAGCGTCGTGGCCCACCGAATGGGCGCGGCGTTCAGGACCAGCAGCGAGAAGAAGCTCGACGAGAAGCTGGTGAGGAGCCTAGCGGATGAGAACCCCAGCCTCATAGTTTTCAGCGACTTCGGCAGCGGCTACACCGGCCTCATCGCCGAGAACCTGGGCATGGACGTGATCATACTCGACCACCACCTCCCGGCGGAGCGCGAGGCAGACAACATAGTGCACGTTAACCCCATACTCCACGGCATCGACGGCTCAAGGGAGATAGCGGCCAGCGGCATATGCTACCTCTTCGCCAAGAAAGTGGACGAAGGTAACAGGGACCTGAGCTACCTAGGCCTCGTCGGCGCCCTAGGAGACCAGCAGGACAAGGGAGAGAAGAAGACACTCACAGGCCTGAACACGCTGATAGAGGAGGACGCGATCAAGGACGGGTACCTAGAGAAGCATGTGGGGCTCATCTTCTACGGGTACGAGACACGGCCCCTCGCCAAGGCCATCGCCTACACGACCGCCCCATTCATCCCGGGGCTGAGCGGCGACGAGGGAGCCTGCGTGGCCTTCCTCAGGCAGGTGGGCATACCCATCAACGAAGGGGACAGGCTTCGCGCCCTAGCCGACCTCTCAGACGAGGAGAAGACGACCCTGTTCAGCGCCCTGAGCAGCCACATGGTGGGCGAGGGCTGCGACGCCGAGGCCGTGCACCAACTCTTGGGCACCATATACACTTTCAGGCTGGAGGAGCCCAGCACGTGCCTCCGGAGCGGCAGGGAGTACGGGAGCCTCCTCAACGCCTGCGGCAGGATGGGCAAACAGGGGGTCGGGCTCAGCGTCTGCCTCGGCGACCGCGGCGAAGCCATGGCGGAGGCCCAGGAGACCCTGGACCTGTACCGCCGCAGGATCGGTTCAAGCCTCGACATGGTGAGGGAGAACGAAATGGTGGAGGAGCTGGAAAACATCTACCTCATCAGGGCGGGGGACGCCATCGACGACACGGTGATAGGCGTCGTCTCGGGGATACTGCTGAGCGAGGGGATACTCAAGAACATGAAACCCATCGTGTCCACGGCCCTGAGCGAGGACGACCAGTTGAAGGTGTCCGCCAGGGGCTCGACGGAGCTGGCCTCCCGCGGCCTCCATATGGGCCTTGTCATGCAGAAGGCATCCGAGGCGGTGGGCGGCGGTGGGGGCGGCCACGACGTCGCCGCGGGAGCCTACGTGCCCATTGATAAAGAGGAAGAGTTCATAGCTAAGGTGAACAAGCTTGTCCCGGAGCACCTCGAAGAGTGAAGCAACGGTAACCATACAGTACAGGGACCGTAAGACGGCTGAATCCGTCCTCAGGGCCATCGAGCCGGACAACCTGACGACGCCGACGGGAGTCGAGATAGAGGCAGACGCCACAGAGGGCGTCGTCACAATAAACGTGGAGTGCACGCGAGGTATCGGGAGCCTTGTAGCCACCCTCGACGACCTACTCTCATGCATACAGGCCGCCGAGGCGGCGATAGGCGAGCTAGGCTAAGCCCAGCCTCTTGGGCATGCCTTCGTCGGTGAGGGAATAGTACACCCATCTCCCCCTCTTCTCGCTTCTCACCAGCCCCGCGTTCTCCAGCCTCCTGACGTGGTGGCTGAGGTTTGGCTGCGTGAGGCCGAGGGCGGCTGTTAGCTCGCAGTTGCACATCTCCCGGAACGTAAGAAGAGTCAATATCTTGAGGCGCTTCTCGTCGGCCAGGGATTTGAAAACCGTGGCCCTGGTTTGGAGATCTGTGGACTCGAACAGCTGTTCGGTCAGGGCGCGTAGCTCGGACTCGTGTCGCTGGGAGTCCTGGGCGTCGCAGAATTGGGTCTCAAGTAGTTTCCTGAGTCTGTCCTTTTTTTCCTGCGTGTCTATACCTCCAGCACCATAATGGAATTAAATAAACAAATTTAAATATGTTTATACGTCTCGTTTCTAGAATCCGTGGAGAAGAGAAGAATGGGGGAAAACAAAGCAAAGCTCGGAGCCTTTGAGAGGTACTTGGCGTTCTGGGTCATAGCCTGCATGGGCATCGGCCTGATGCTGTCGCAGTACCTGCCCGGGCTCAGCCAGGCAATCGACGGCTGGCAGATAAGGGGAATCAGCGTGCCCATAGGGGTGTGTCTGTTCCTCATGATGTATCCCGCGCTCCTAAACCTGAGGCTGGAGGAGCTTAGGAAGCTGGCGGAGAATCCGAGGCCCATCGTGCTCACACTCTTCAGCAACTGGGTGATCGCGCCCATCGTCACGGTAATCCTAGCCAACATGTTCCTCACAGGATACGACCAGCTTATCGTCAGCCTCATACTGCTTGGCAGCAGCCCCTGCACGGCCATGGTGCTGGTCTGGGGTGGCCTGGCGGAGGGCAACCAGGAGCAGAACTTCATTACCACCAGCCTCAACACGGTGACCATCATGGTGCTCTACGCGCCCGTGGTCTCGCTGCTCACGGGTGTCCAGAGGATACCTATAGACAGGGTGGTCCTCGCGGTCTCGGTGCTGGTGTTCATCGGTTTGCCCATCGTCCTCGGCTACTTCTCCAAGAAGTACCTGACCCAGGCGAGAGGAGATGAGTGGTTTCAGGGCGTTTACAGGCCGGCGGTGGGCAGGGTGAGCATGCTGGCGCTGCTCACGACCCTCGTCGTTCTGTTCAGCCTGAACGGCGACGTGCTGCTGAACAACCCGGACCTCATGGTGCTCATGTCCATACCGCTGCTCGTCGGCTTCCTCGTGGTTGTGGGCTTGAACCTGTTGATAACCAGGTTCGCGGGGCTGGCCTACAG
>CAYFYM010000287.1:0-4534 GCA_964347405.1 uncultured Candidatus Bathyarchaeia archaeon
AATAGTTCTCTACACCATTTGAGCGATGTCTCATCAGCCGATTTGAACCCCTTGTACTCGTTCTCGCCCCTCAACGTGGGAAACGCCGAGACGCAACCATTCTCCGATAGATAGATGAACACGTTGACTTCATCAAGCATCCTCTGCTCGACAAGGGGAGCGAGCATCATTCGGTCGAGTGCGTGATCTTCCCCGGGTGCCAACGCCTCGAGATCCGGGGTGAGTATCCTGTTCCGAGGTTCTAAGATCCTGAACCGGATCCCCCGCTCTACGGCCTCGACGATCATTGACAGGTGGTTCAGGGGGAACTGGTCGACGAGCAGCCAGACGTGATCCTTGGACTGTTTAATGAGGTTCTCGGTGTTACGGAAAAAATCCATGGGGTTCGCCAAGCTCACACTCGCACCGAGTTCGCCAACCCGTTTAACGAACTCGGTAGGGATTTTCGAAAGAGAATGGGTCAGGAAGTATTCTCTATTCTTTGACAGAAATATCAGTTCCTGAAAAAGAAGCAGAGAGGCCTCGCCGTAAGGCGTGAGACTATAGTAGCCTTCGACGTCCCTCTGAATGAGGCCTGTGTCTAGAAGCCTTGAGATGTGCCTTCTAATCTCGGGGTATGTCAGGCTTAGTTCCTTTGTCATGTCGGTGATACGCATTGCGTTTTTCTGAATTAGGAGGAGCATCCTGTGTCTGTACTCGTTCGACACCTCGAAAAGGAGATCATGGAAGCGTTCAAGTTCAGACACTCGTGACTTACCTGTATTTATTTTGAATTACTAGTATTATTTTTTTTAGATCGATCCTCCGAAGGCGGTATATCGTTTTTAGTGTCTCCTGGCATGAAGGCTAGGCTTAGGCGATGCTTGGAGGGGAAAAACCTGGAGCACACTTTCTCCGTTGAGATGGAGTCCAAGAGGCATGTGAAGAGCATCTCCATCTCCGACGAAGCCCACGACCGCGTGCTGTTCGAGGGGAACCTCGGAGAGCTGCTGGGACTATCCTTTGCGGAGGGGAATGTCTTGGAGTTCGTCGGTGTCAACGGCGTACTCAGAGTCGCCGTCATTGAGGAGCAGCTGCGGAAAGCACTCAGAGAAGCACCGCAAGTCGAGCCCTAGCTCCGAGGTGGGGAGCTGTATAAATACCAAGAAACCTGTGAGGTGAAAAATGAATGAAAAGTAAGGGATCCAGCCTTCTGGTGTTGGCATTGGCTCTGACATCGGTTTTGATGGCGGCAGTGATAGTAAGCGCCAAGCCCATCGTGTGTACAATGGATTTAGTAAAAGTCCCTTTGGGTCCGCCGCATCCTGAATGGGGCCCTAACACTTGGAGTGGGACAGTTAGCGGATACATCGAGGGGAACATATACTTCTACAAGACAGGGGGAAAACGGGTAGGACAAGCGAATCACTTCTCGGAAGTATGGCTGATAACAGACGACTCTGGTAATACACTCTTAATGGGCACTGACAAAGGTGTGGTCAGCTTGAAGAGCTATAGCTACAGGATGAGCGGTGTCGTGATAGGTGCGGCTTCGCAGTATCAGCATCTGAAAGGTCGGAAAGTGTACATGAGTGGCGAGATAATCTTTTCAGCCCCCCCAGAAGCCACCGGTATATTCCGAGTGAGCTAAGGTACAAAGTCTAAACGAGATGAACTTGCCCATCCAAGAGCCCCTCCCTCTTTTTTAATCACATATATACGCCTGAGGTAGCACCGAGGCTTTGACTCGTACCTGAAATCACCGATAGAACGCGAAAAGCCCAATTCCATCCTAGTCGATTTACGTATCTCTTATGCTGTGTCCGAACTCCCTTTTTGTTACAACATAACACCGATAGAAGGTCTCACTTCAGAATATGCAAAGCCACGTGCGACTCCATTAAATCAGGGGCCCTCTATAGTTATTTAATACTTTAAACCGATGTTAAATGTGTCAAGAGTTGTTGAAAATAGAAGACGTGTCTGAAGAGAACCTGGAAGACGTGTTAAAGGTCTGCGCATGTGCGTTCGAGATCTGTCCCCATAATAAAAGCGGTCATCTCCTGTACAAGAAGGGCATGGAGGCCAGGAGGAGGTGGCTTATCGACATGTTAGAACATCATGGGACTTGCGCTAAAATAGCCTATTTGAACGGAAATCCTGTAGCCCAGATCCAATTCTGCCCAGAAGAGACGATACCCTACGTCAGTGACCCTAGGAAAGACGTGGTCAGCATAATATGCACATATAGCCCTTTTCCCGAGGCGCAGAGAAAAGGCGTTGCGACAGCCTTAGTGAAGAGCCTACTGGAAGAGTGTGATTCGGGACTGAGTTGCATGGGTGGGGTGCCCTGCCGCTTCGTGGTGACCCTACCGTTCCCCCCCGATGGAAAACCATCTCTTACCGATTTCTACATAAAAAACGGTTTCAGACATGGTTTCAAAGAGACGTTCCTCGAGATCAAAGGAGATTATACGCCAAGGGTCATCCCCGAGTATCGCCCCCTGCCTGGGGACCTTAGACAGGACGATTATTTTATACAAACCCACCTGTGAGTGGGGTTACTTTTACGCGTTCGAGGTTGAAGGGCTTCTTCATGAAATGGATCCGGGTCACCCCGTAGAGGTATATGACATCTGGGAGAACCCCGAAGAGTATGCGAAGAGGTCTCTTCAAAGGGTGACCGGTGGGCGAGCGATAGTCAACGGGCAAGTAATAAGTGGTGGCATTTTCTGGAGCGATAGAGAGGCTTTCCGTCGAGAAGTGGAGGACGCGTTGAAACAATAAAGCCCGTCACTCGTTTTTATACTGAGAGCAAGAAAAACCATAGGAGTAGGTCGCCGAAGGCCGCGGAGAGCAGGTACCCCGCGGTTATGAGCACCAGGTATGGCAGCGTCGCCGAGACCCACGTCCTCTCGACGCCGCTTTCTTTGAGGAGCCTAAAGGTCTCCGCCGCCCACTCGTCGTCCCAGATGTCAGGCCTGAGCCTGACGCCGCCGCCGGGCTCCTCCAACGGGTACTGGTGCGGCGGCCCCCGCGCCTCCACCAGCTTCACGTTTACGGCGGTGAACATGAGCGTCGCCTTCCTCGGGGCCGACAAGTCTCTGTGCGTCTCGAAGAGCTGGGCTCCGCCCATCGCGGCGCCCAGGTTCCGGGCGAAGACGAGCAGCGGCGTCACTATCCCCGCGACCGCGGTGTTGGACAAGAGGGTGAACGGGTAGAACGGCGGCGTCCAGCCCCAGAGGGTCTGTAGGTAGACCGGGGGCCTCGGGTGTATGATGGACAGCGCCACGAAGGCCAGGAGGTCGGCGCCCCCGAAGAGGCCGAGGTACCCGAAGACGAGAGCCGCCCCGGCCATGAAGCCCACCGAGTACACGAGCTGCCTCACGGTGAGGTACCCGAGGAAGAGCCCGGCGGCGTCGAGGACGAGGCCGGCGCCCCCGCCGGCGACCCAGAGAAGGTCGTGCACCTCCCTGGTCTGAAGGTCCCTCACGGAGCCGTAGCCCAGCATGGCGACTGCCACCGCCGTCCTCAGGGCGTCCAGGGTGAGTGGGCTCGGGCTCATACCCTGAACACCGTGCACCCGTTTTTAACTTTTGTAAACCCGGGATTCATGGTCTCCGCATGTTTGATAAGCAGCCGGCGCCGGTCTTTCCTTGAGCCGTATGCGTTACCACATGAGGAGGACCGACAAGGAGTTCACGGAGCAGAGGAAGCTCCGTAAGGTGCTCCGGGAGACCTGCTACATGACCCTCGCGATGGCGCGTGAAGGCGAGCCCTACCTGGTCTCTCTGAGCCACGGCTACGACGAGGAGAGGAACTGCCTATACTTCCACTGCGCCTCGGAGGGTAAGAAGCTGGACATGCTGCGGGCGAACCCGGCGGTGTGGGGACAGGTCATCGTGGACCACGGGTACGTCGAACGGGAGTGCACCCACCTCTACGCCACCGTCATGTTCAGGGGCAGGGTCAGCTTCATAGAGGAACCTGATGAGAAGCGCAGAGCTTTCCGCACCATGCTGAGCCAGCTTGAGCCCGACGACAAGGCCCGGGACAAGTGGATGAACGTAGACGGGCTGGACAAGACGGTGTTCGGCAGGGTTGACGTCGAGTACATGACGGGCAAAAAGTCGCAGAGCGTCGAGCTGTAGCCTTCTCACACGGGGTTGATTCTGAAGAGATTCTGAACAACTCTTAAAATAACCGCTGGCAATACCAACGTGAAACCAGAGGGGGATAAGGAGTGCCTTACTGTGAGAGATGCGGGGCTGAGCACGACGAGGACGCCGCCTACTGCCCCAAGTGCGGCGCCGGCCTCGGCCCCCCCGGGGAGACGGTGGTTGAGCTCGCCACCTGGACCCAGAGGTTCATAGCGTTGATCGTGGACGGCATAATACTCGCCATCGTCGTCGCCTTCTTCCGGTTCTCCGGTGGGCCCGGCTTGTTCGGCATGAGCTTCAGGTTCGGCGTGGACAACATACTCGGCTTCCTCTACTTCATGTTCATGGACCACTACTACGGGCAGAGCGTGGGCAAGAAGGTTATGAACCTCAGG
>CAYFYM010000288.1:0-2439 GCA_964347405.1 uncultured Candidatus Bathyarchaeia archaeon
TCAGGGCGTCAAGGGTGACCAGACTTCCCCCAACTAGTATTTTATCTTTGTCTTCGGGCGTTATTTTATCTGGTGTCAATTGATCTTCCGGATCGTTTACTGCCATGGCCAACTCCCCGTGTCGCTCTCCTCCTAGCCCAAAGATGCCCTGCACATAGACGCCGTAGCTCTCTATGACGACTCCCGTTTGAGGTAGAACCGTGGCTATCTTCCCTGGGATGTAGGCGTTGACCTCAACTGGTGTGGGGGGCTCCCTTACGACGACTTGGCCGGTAATGTCAGATACGTTCTCGACGACGCCGTCCGTAGGGGATTTAACGAATCTTTTGATCAACCCCCAGAAGGGCGTGTATTTGGCGATTATTTCACCTTCCTTCACGTGGTCTCCTATTTTCTTTAACATGAAGGGCGGTAGGTTTTCGGGTGCCACACCTAAAAGCTGGTTGGCCCTTATGATATTGGGTTTACCCGGGACGGACGCCTTAGCGACGATAGTTTCAAAGCTCACTTCTTCTCCTTTGTCGACGACGACCTCGCCTGGGATCGGAAGTGTTCGGCTCTTTGTGATGGCTATACCCTTTTTTACTTTTAGACCCGGCGTGTATGCGTATGCTTCTTTGGTTGACTCTTTGTTAGATTTTACTTCGGCCATCCAGATCATCCCCCCCATTCCTTCAGGAATTCGTCTGGATACAAGTCGAGGGAATCGTACCATTTCAAAAGGGTCTTTCTCCTTTCTTCGTCCTCCTCAGGCAGTGTCAGGGGTCTTCCTCTCGCATCTATTACGATCCCTACCACCCCGCCCTCTATTGTTGCTTCGAGCGTTTTACCTTGTCCCGCTCCAACATCAAAGCTGTGCTTGGCTTGCAATGTGGCGTCTGCCTTCATCCTCTCAGCTAAGGGTACTCTGATTATCTCGCCGAACTTGATTTCTCTCTCGAAGACGGTTTCGTCAGGCATCTTCATGCTCACATCCATGACTGGTTCTTCTTGGGTTGCGGTCCCAACAGGCGCGATTACTGTCCCGAGCCGTACTAGGCAGTCTTTATCGAAGACGTTCCAGGCGATCTCTGGAAAGGCTGTGGACAGGACGCCGAGGTGTGGCATCATGAACACGCTGTCTTGGTACATCTTCGTCACACCCTCCGGTTGGAATGCGTCTGTCAGTGCCAGCATGGATTGGCCCCTCAGCGGGGCGTGGGACAACAAGCCACCTGTGCCCGCTATGATACCGATCTGCATCATCTCAATGTAGGTCTCTCTCAACGTGTATTCCATGATGTCTCCCATCATCCGCTGTGCCTTCTTGGCACCCTTGAGCCTGGTTGCGATTGTCATGTGGTGCTGTAATCCGAGCCTGAGGGCTTCTCGCGCGACGGCATGTTCGACCACTAGGGATTTCATGTCGTGGGGGATAGTCGTTGGCCTGATCATCTTGTTCCTCAGCATATCCACGAGGATATCCTCGTCCACCTCGAAGGGAACCCAGCGCATTATGTTCTTGACGCCGGCTTCTTTCATGACATTGGAGATGCTGTAGCTCATTCCCAAGTTAGCGCTGACACTTCGGACGAACCGTCCGTGCCATATAGAGTAGACGTTGGTCGTTGCGCCTCCAAGCCCCACACCGAGGAGGTTCTGCCCCTCAACGGCTGCTATCAATTGCATGGCCATTCCCTCGCCTGCGGGGGTGGGCAGGATATCGAGATCGGTCCAGGTCATCAGTTCCGGATATCCCGGGGCGTGGGACATGACATGCTCCATGAAAAGCTCGTGTATCGCCCTCCTCGCGGGCTCCGTATTCTCAACTTCCAAGACTGGTCTAAGGTTATCGACGACTGAAAGCGCGAATTTATCGCCCATTAGCTGCTTTATGGATGGGCGGCAGCTCTTATTTCCAGCGTATACCAGTGGTAATTCGTAGCCTGCTCCCAGCCTTGCTTTGGGATCGGAAGCGGCTATGATCTCTGCTATCTCCATCACGAGTGCCTGTGTTCCGCCGTCGGTTCCACCTGCAAGCAGTATCATGTCCGGCCTAAGGTGTCTTATCCTCTCGATCTTCTCGTAGTCGGGCCTCTCGTCATCAACCGCGATGGCGTCCATGACGATCGACCCGGCCCCAAGTGCGGCCCTGTTTGCGCTTTCAACGGTCATCGTCTTTATTACCCCAGCGACCATCATCTGGAGGCCGCCCCCAGCGCTGCTGGTTGTGCAGTAGAAATCCACACCCCTGTTGCCCGAGTGGGGTTTGACGATTCTTCCCTCTCCAGACAGGATCTCCAAACCAGTAAGGTCCTCTATCTCTCGCACGGCGTTTTGAACGCCCATGCAGACGTTCTCAAAGGGAGCTTCGACCGTTGTCGGCGACTCGCCGCTCAGAAGGTACCTCCACTCGCCGTTGATCTTCTTGAAAAGCCTGGCCTTCGTCGTTGTACTCCC
>CAYFYM010000289.1:0-17044 GCA_964347405.1 uncultured Candidatus Bathyarchaeia archaeon
ACTCTCTGATCGCCTCACGGAACAGTTCCTGTTCCTCTGTGAACGAGAAATCTATCAAGTTACATCACCAGATAATCTGATTGAGTTAACCACAGCGCATATAAGAGCTTCGTAGTCATGGATGACGTTCATCGACGGGGGCCGAGTTGTCGAGCACTCTATATATCCACGGCGTTTCAGTTTGAGTGGTTGTCTAACACATGAATATCCTCGTTCTAGGTATGGGGCTAATGGGTCCAACTATCGCTAAAGACTGCTGCGCCGACCCAGAAGTCGTCAAAGTGACTGGATGCGACATCGATTCTAGGAAGCTAGAGGAAGCCAAGAATTACGTGAAAAGCCCAAAGTTTGACACTGCCGTTATCAGCGTCACAGATCACAAGGGCCTCGTTAAGAACATGAGGGGGTATAACATCGTCGTCCATGGGACAGCCTCAAGGTTCAGCATGAACGCGTTAAAAGCCGCGATGGAGGCGAAGGTGGACATATTGGACTTGGCCGGCGGCGGATACCCCCAAGAGGGAGACATCTATGACAAGGTGAAGGCAGCGGGAATAACGGCGATGCCAGGATGCGGAGTAGACCCCGGGCTCATAGACATCCTCTCAGGTCAAGCCATACGCAAGCTGGATCAAGCCGACGAGGTGATGTTCGCCTGCGGAGGGCTCCCGAAGGACCCGGAACCTCCTCTCGACTATAAGATAGTGTTCGGCGGGACGAGGATGCCTGTCCGCCCCGGAAAGGTCCCTATGATCGTCGGCGGAGAGCAGGTGGAGATGGACAGGTACTCCGAGGTGGAGTCGATCTTCGTCGAGGGGCTTGAGCCCATGGAGGCCTTCATAGACGGTTACCCGTCATCCCTGATCAAGCTATGCGTGGAGAAGGGGGTCCAACACTTCAGGGGGAAGACCATCAGGTACTCCGGGTTCGTCGACAAGATCATGTTCCTGAAAGACCTAGGCCTCATCAGCGAAGAGCCGATGGACTACGACGGGGCCGAGATTGTCCCACGGGAGCTTTTCCACAAGATCATATACCCCCTCGTGAGGTTCGACACCGATGAAGGAGACAGGGACCTGACGGTGCTGCTCGTCAGAGTCTCGGGGACCAAGGACGGTAACGAGACGATAATCAGCTACGACATGGTTGACTTCTACGATGAGGAGAAACAGATAACCTCGATGGCCAAGACCACAGGCTATACGGCGGCTTTGTTGGCTAGGATGCTCGGGCGAGGAGCCATAGATAAAAAGGGAATCCAGTGGCCGGTGCGCGTAATACACGGTAAACTGTTTGATGAACTCGTCCTGAGCCTCAACGATAGAGGTGTGTCAGTCACCGAAACGGTCACAACGACGAGGACGCTGTAGTCTTTTTATTTACGCTTAATCACCGGAGGATTTGGGCAGCCGTGAATATATTATTATAGATAGAGCGGTTGGGACGTGGAAGACGCATACCTCGAACTTTGGGTCAAGAAACATGTAACTTGTCCTCTGTATGACGCCGATGATTAACGAGATCATCGTCAATATTATGGCCGTGGTTCTCCAGGACTGTTTTTCACCGGACAAACCGTTAACCATTCCGCTACGGAGAACCCAGCAGGTCTATCAAGGGTATGTCTTGGAAGGTGCCTTCTGGAAGGGTTCTCCTCACAGTCATGGGTAGGACCCGTTCGTTCAGCTCCTGAATAGCTATGTCTATGGCGTCGCTGACTCCTTTAGATAGCTGTACGAGTATCGGAGCGCCCAACGACACCTGCAGCGCTCTGGCTCCAACTATTCTGGCCCTCTCGAAGCGCGTCAGCTTCGGAGGCCCGATCATCACATCATCACTCAATTTGATCGCTTCAACATGATTCAATGGGTTCAAGCCCTGCTCAAACACATCATTTCTTCTCGAGGCCCTCGATGCCTGATTCATTTTTAGGTGGGGGAACCGATGAACTTGACAAACAAGCACCTCGAAGCTAGTACCCAAACCAAAGAAACTAGATATAAACATTTTCTTGTAAAAAGGATATCTTAATAAACCCGTTCGTTTGGTACCGGCAATAATATAGATGAAGACGGGGATCAGAGGCTTTTCCGCATTATTTCTCGGAGACGACCTCGTTTCTCATGACGCCCAGCTTCTCGACGCCACACTCTATCACGTCACCCACCTTAAGTAGCCCCGATGGATGCGCGGCGCCGACGCCGGACGGTGTCCCCGTGGCGAACACGTCTCCCACCTCCAACGTAATGCCGTCGCTTAAGGTGTATATTATAGTCTTTACATCGAATATCATGTCGCTCGTGTTAGCCTTCTGACGCGTCTCGCCGTTGACTTTGCACCATAGATCTAGGTCCTGGGGATCTCCAACCTCGTCCACCGTAACTAGATACGGGCCCATGGGGGCGAATGTGTCCTGGCTCTTGCCTCTGTACCACTGGTTGTGCTGCCGTTGAAGTGTACGCGCGGAGATGTCCTGGAACACCATGTATCCCGCTACGTGGTCCAAAGCCGTGTCCTTTGAAATGTATTTGCCTTCTTTGCCGATGACGAAGGCGAGCTCCACCTCGTAGTCGAGCCTCTCAACGGCCCTGTTATAGATGACAGGATCATAGGGACCAGTTATGGACGTCGGCGGCTTGGTGAAGAAGACAGGGTGCGGCGGCAGGGATCTGTCGCTGCCACCCTCCTTCACGTGCTCCGCGTAGTTTAGACCCATGCAGACTATGTTCTTCCTGGTTCTCGGTATGGGGGCGGCTAGGCTAACCTCGCTTAGCTTCATCAAGCCTTCGTGCATCCCTGATGCAAGGTTTTCCTTCGCAGCTTTCACCGCTTCTCCAGCCTTCTCCATCCCATTGACGCCCATGTCCAGCAGCTCAAGCATGGAGAGACTGGATCCCAGCGCCTTGTTGAGGTCTAGAACATAGTCCTCTATGACGGCCCCGATTCCGTACCCCTTCTTCGTTCTATATGTGACGAGCTTCATGTCAGATATTGAGGATTACATCGACTTTTAACACTATTCACCTTAGAGGGCAAACGAGTTATCCATGAACCACATGTGATATGACATGGGAAAAGTCAAGACACATGGTAAAGCCGATCCTAGGCTGGTGGGGGAACCGGTTCTTTTGGAGAAGGGGAAGGCCGTCGTCGAGGTTACGGCAACTGTGGAGATGGTGGTCGACGACAGGGGTTTGGTTCACGGTGGGTTCACGTTTGGGTTGGCCGACTACGCCGCGATGCTCGCCGTCAACGACCCCCACGTGGTTCTCGGCTCGGCTGACGTGAAGTTCACGGCTCCGGTGAAGGCGGGGGATAGAATGATGGCCGCTTGCTCCGTCGTGTCCACGGAAGGTAAAAAGCGTGTTGTCTCGGTGGAGGTCTCTGTCGGTGATAGGGTGGTGTTAAGGGGCAGCATGGTGTGCTACGTGCTTGAGAGGCACGTGTTAGATGTTTAGACAGTATATATACGGTGTGTGTTAATCGCTAAGGTTTTTATAGGTTAAAGGGTAACTGAGGGAAAGCTCAGGTGATGATATGCCAATGGTAATCGATCCATCGAAGGATGGCTTACAGAAGGTTCTCAGGGACTACCAGATAGAGGCCCTTAGACATGTGTGGAGACACGACGGGGATGGACTCACATCTAGAGAGGTTTACGAGGCTGTCAACGAGACCCTCGACGGAGGTAGAAGCGTTTCCCGTGCCTCCATAATCAACTTCCTCAACGCCATGTGCGACGAAGGAGTTCTGGATTTCGAGGAAGAGACCTGCAAGGGCGGAATGAGGAGAAGATATAGTAAGGGGATGGATGAGGGCGGTTTCAAAGAGTACGTGGCGTCCACCGTGCTCAGGAGCCTGATGAAGGACTTCCCTGAACAGACCTTAGAGGCGATAAAGTCCAGCCTCGACACCAAGTCCCTGGAGAGGCTCCACGACTAGCTCCAAGCTTATTACATTATTTCACATATTTTCCTAGTACAAGCGATGTGGATAACGGTTGACGTCAAAGCGGGTTCTAACAGGGACTCGGTCGAGCTGATAGAGGAGGGGCACTACATGGTTCATGTGAGGGCTCCTCCCCGCAAGGGCAAGGCGAACGCAGCGATCACGAAGCTGTTGAAGAAGCATCTTGGGCGCCCGGTGATGTTAGTCAGGGGCCACGCCAGTAACAGGAAGATCTTCGAGTTGCTTGATTAGCTGGATTTTTAATGACGCGTTGCTTCTTTTAGAGTTGACTCGATTTGGTTGAGGTGTTGAAGGGGCTTAGGGCCGTCGAGGTTGCTAAGGCTGACGGTCTGGATACTGAGGTGTATATCCTTGAATATGAAGATGGTCTGATGCTGGTGGATGTAGGTTTCACGCCCAAGTGTCTTGAGAACATCGAGAGAGAGCTTGACGTGATGGGGAGAACATGGGGTGACGTCAAGATTATTATTATAACCCATGCCCACGGCGACCACATTGATAACCTGCCTCAGGTGAGGGAGCTTACAGGCGCGGAGGTCGTGATAGGGGAGGGCGACGAGGGCAGGTTATACGAGCGTACGGGGGTGGAGGCTGACGTGGTGCTTGGGCACGGCGATTTGATCGGGGCCTGTGGCGGCTTGGAGGTTGTGCATGTGCCCGGCCACAGCGACGGCAACATTTGTCTACACCTCAGGGGTTTGGATACCGTCATCGCTGGGGATACGATCTTCGGGGACGGCGATGGCAACCTTGAGGCGCCGCCTGAGAAGTACTGTGAGGACGTGGTGGAAGCCTCTAAAAACCTGGGCGTTTTAGCTGGCTACGAGTTCGATGCGCTGCTGCTGAGCCACGGAATGAACACGTTGGCTGGGGCGAAGGAGAAGGTGTTGAGGCTCATCGAGGTCTGCGCTTAGCCGAGGCTCGATATTACGTTCTTCACTGTTTTCCCTGGCTCGACGCCCAGTTTTTTTGCTTTGCTGGTGGCTGTCTTTATCTCGGCGTTGAGGACGTCGGTGAATGAGTTGACGCCGCTCACTGTTGCGGCGGCTGCTCCCAGCTTCTCGGCTACCTCTATGTTGAGGTATCCGCACATGATGAAGCCTTTTTCTCCCTTGATGAGGAGGAGCGGGGGCAGTTCTGGGAGTGTTGACTTCATTCCATGGAAGGTTTTGCCGTCTACGACGAGTTTGTCTATCTCGAACATGATCTAGGGTTGTGTTTGGTCATACTAATCTTCTTCGAAGGTTTTTGTCATGACCTGCGTCAGGTCATATCAGGAAAATTATTTGTAGGTTAGGGGGAATGCTGTGTAGATTTTAGTGCCGAGGACGAGGTTCTCTATGGTTATGTGTTCATTGGGTTGGTGGGCTTGGCCTGTGAGGCTTGTGCCGTAGCCTAGGCTCGGGATGCCCGCTCTCCTGCTGGTGCTGATGCCGTCCGTGCCTCCTGTGAGTATCTTGGTGTTTACTGGTTTGCCTGTTAGCTCGTGGATGACTTCTTTGAACTGTTTGGCGAAGCTGCTGTCGGGGGTCTCGCTGAAACCGGCGGTGTCTTCTGGCTTGAATTCTCTGTGCTCCACCTCCAGACCTTTGATGCCCGACTCTTTCACAAGCTCCTTTATGCGTTCCACGACTCTCAGCTGGTGGCTGCCCGGGGTCAGCCGTATGTCGAACTGGGCCTCGGCGTAGTCGGGGATTACGTTGGTCTTTACGCCTCCGTTTATGATGTTGCAGGTTACGCTGGGGGTGTAGTAGTTGTGGGCCATGAGCTCCTCCTGGGCGGGGGTGAGATCCTGGGCATTCTTGAAGAACTCGATGCTGTCCTCTATCGCGGGTTTTAGGCCGTCGGGGAAGTCCAGCGGGAAGTCGTTGATCTTCTCCACCCATGGGATGCCGGCGATGAGCTTCTTTATGGCGTTGTCCCCTAGGTACGGCTGGCTGCCGTGGGCGGTCTGGCCGCGGGCTATTAGCTTGACGCCGGCGCCACCCTTGCAGCCCAAGTCTATGCTGGGGGACTCGGGGCCTCCGCCGTTGCCGTCGCCGATGATGCATACGTCGCCCTTGAACCTCCCCGATTCGGCGAGCCACCTTGCTCCGGCTCCTCCTCCTATCTCCTCGTCGGACGTGAACCAGAACTCGACTGTGTTGGGCACCTCCTTAATCTCGTTGAGTATCCTGGCGGAGACCATGGCGGCGGCACACGCGCCCTTCATGTCGCTGCTTCCGCGGCCCCAGACGCAGCCGTCCGCCACTGTGCCGCTGTAAGGCGGGTAGGTCCAGTTCTCTGGCTTCCCCTCCGGGACTACGTCGAGGTGGCCCACCCAGAGCACCTTTTTGCCCCCGCCTTTAATCCGTGCGACGATGTTAGGCTTCTTGGGGTCGCTGGCGTGGACCTCGTTCTCGATGTCGTGCTCGTCGAGGTATTTCTTGATGTAAGCCACAGCCTCATCGGTGTGCCCGTCCGGGTGCGCGGAGTTGAACTTCACGAGGCCGGAGCAGAGCTCGGTTACCTCTTTCTCGGCTTCCTCCGCTAGCTTGAATATTTTTTCTAGATCCATGTCTAGTGGTGGGACCCAGCGAAGAAAAGAGTTAGGGTTCGGGGATCGTCCTGCTCTCCATGAGGCCCCAGAGGCTCTGCATGGCCTCGGGGAGGAGCTTCTGTATGGGCAAGCCGTAGGGGCATCTGCTCTCGCACTCGCCGCAGTGGATGCATGTCTCCAGCTTCATCTTGGCGTCTTTGACTGCGTCGACCCTGCGGCCGCTCCAGCCCATGCGTCTGAGCACCTGGGACTCGGTCCTGAGTATGGTGCTTATTGGGATGCCCTGGGGGCAGGGCTGGCAGTAGTTGCAGCTTCGGCAGAACTGGTCGCCAAGCCTCTCCCTGTCCCGCTCTATGAGCCTCCTCTCCTCGTCTGTTAGGGTGTGGTCGCCCATCCATACCCCGATGTTCTCGTCGACCTCGGCGACGCTCATCATGCCCGGGATCACTAGATCGCAGTCTGGGTTGCTTAGAACGTATTTTAGCGCCGTGTTGGCGTTGCTGAACGCGCCGCCTCCGAAGGGCTTCATGATGATGGTGCCTACTCCAAGCTTCTTGCAAGTCGGCAGCAGCGTCTCCGCGGGCTTCGTGGTGAGGTAGTTGTATGGTATCATCACAGTCTCGAAGAGCCCTGTCTCGACCATCTCTACAGCTAGGTCAGGGTTGTGACTGGTGACGCTGACGTGGTTTACACTGCCCCGCTCCTTCGCCTCCATGACGGCCTCGAGCGCTCCGCCTGGTGCTCTTACCTGGCTCCACTGCTCCTCGGTCTGGACGTTGTGGAGCTGGTAGACGTCTATGTGGTCCGTCCGTAGGTTCCTGAGGCTGATCTCAAGCTCCTTCCTGATCCCCTCGGCTGTCCTCTGATGGCTCTTGGTTGCGAGTGCTACGTGTTCCCTCACGTCCTCCAGGGCTTTCCCTATACGCTCTTCGCTGGTGGTGTAGCCCCGCGCCGTGTCGAAGTAGTTGATGCCCAGATCGTAGCACCTCCGGACTACCGCTACCGCCTCTTCCTCTGTGACGCGTTGGATGGGTATGCCGCCGAAGCCCAGGGACTTCACCCTGAGCCCTGTCTTCCCGAGTTGTATCTCCTTCAAAATTATCTAGATTATGTATGTTTGGCTCTTTTAAAACCTCAGCGTGTAGCATAATAGGTTTTAAAGGCGTCGGGGCACCCTGAATACGATTTAAATGTCGCATCCTGTGGCACTTGATGAACCGGGTAAACGGGTAGTCCTGATGGGTAACGAGGCCGTCGCCCGCGGCGCTGTGGAGGGCGGGGTAGCCCTCGCGTCGGGTTACCCGGGGACGCCCTCGTCGGAGATCGGTAACACCTTCGCCAGAGTAGCCAAGGAGCTGGGCATCCACTTCGAATGGAGCGCTAACGAGAAGGTGGCGCTGGAGGTGGCGTTCGGGGCGTCCATGGTGGGCCAGAGGGTCATATGCAGCATGAAGCACGTGGGCGTCAACGTCGCCCTGGACATACTCAACCCCATAACCCTCAGAGGCGTCAAAGGCGGGCTCGTCCTGGTAAGCACAGACGACCCGAGCCAGCACAGCAGCCGCACGGAGCAGGACAACAGGTGGCTGGGCAGACACAACGACGTGCCCATCATGGAGCCCAGCAGCCCCCAGGAGGCCAAGGACCTCACAAAGTACGCCTTAGGACTCTCTGAGCGGGTCAGGCTGCCTGTGATGGTGAGGACAGTTACCCGTCTTAGCCACATGCGTAGCGACGTCGAGTTGGGGGAGATGCAGAGGCTGAGCAGGGAGCCCGCGTTCGACTGGGACGGCTTCAGCTACAGGGTCGCTGGCTTCGAGAAGCTCTTCAGGCGGCATGAGGAGCGCCACGGCAAGATAGGCTCTGTGCAGGAGATATTCGAGGACTCCGGGTTCAACGAGTTGAAGCTATACGGGAAAGAGTCCATCGGGGTAATAGGCGTGGGCTTCGCATTCACTTACGTGATGGACGCTCTTGAGCATCTCGGCGTCGAGGACGGGGTCGCATGGCTGAAGCTCGTAACGACTCACCCGATGCCTGAGAGGCTCGTCGCTAAGCTAGTTAAGCAGGTGGACACGTTGCTCATCGCCGAGGAGGTCGATCCGTTCATCGAGCTCCACGTGAAGGCGCTCGCCAAGGACGTTAACCCGGGCGTGAAGATCCTCGGCAGGATGAGCGGCTTCATCCCACGCGAGGGGGAGCTCAGCCACGAGGTCATAGACGCACGGATAGCCGAGCTCACGGGCGTGGAGCTGCCGTCGGAGTCTAGGGGCGGCCTGGAGGAAGCTAGAGACGGCCTGCTCTTCGACAGAATGCTCACCATGTGCGCCGGGTGCCCCCACAGGTCAAGCATCTACGCGTTGAAGAAGGCGGTGCAGGCCGTCAAGGGGGGCCTCATGAACGTCGTGGTCAACGGCGACATCGGCTGCTACGGGCTGGCGCACGCGCCTCCCATGGAGTTCGAGGACACCTACTTCTGCATGGGAGCCAGCATAGGCGTGAGCCAGGGCATGCAGAGGTTCGGCGTGGAAACCATAGCCTGGATAGGGGACGGCACCTTCTTCCACGCCGGCATACCGGCCCTCCAGAACGCCGTCCACAACAAGGCGCCCATAAAGGTGGTTGTGGCGGATAACCAGGCGGTCGCCATGACGGGGTTCCAGACCAACCCTCAGCTTGGTAGGACTGCGACGGGCGACGAGGTAGAGCCCATAATGATCGAGGACATAGCCAGAGCCTCAGGCGTAAAACACGTCGAGGTGGTTAACCCGTACGATCTGGATGCAGCTGAGGAGGCGTTCAAGCGGATGCTGGAGTTCGACGGCGTCGCCATGGTTATCGCACGCAGGGAGTGTGCCATGGTCGCTGTGCGGAGAATGAGGCCGGATAGGCCGCCGACTTACGTCGTCGACCAAGAAGCCTGTATCGGCTGCAAACAGTGTCTCAGCATCTATGGATGCCCCGCGCTGATGTGGAACGAGGACGAACGCAAGGCCAGCATAGACTCGACGCTATGCATGGGCTGCACCTGCTGCGCCCAGATGTGTCCGGCGGGCGTAATTCACAGGGGGGATGACGCGTGAAGACGTTCAAGGTAGTGATATCAGGGGTGGGTGGGCAGGGAACCCTGCTGGCGTCGAGGCTGTTAGCCGAGGCGGCTATAAACTCAGGGCTCGGCGTGAAGATCGGTGAGACATACGGGATGGCGCAGCGCGGGGGCCCAGTGATGGGGCATATCCAGATAGGCGGGGCGGCGCACAACCCCCAGATAAGGAAGGGGGAGGCCGACGCGCTGGTGGGTTTCGAGCCCGCCGAGGCCGTCCGCCGCGGCGTGACGTACCTGAAGGACGGTGGCCTCGCGCTGGTGAACAAGCGTGTGATGGCGCCCGTGGAGGTCATATCAGGCATGGTGCCCTACCCGGATATGGGTAAACTCATGGGGCTGTTGGGAGAAGTCACCGATAGGCTGGTCGCCTTCGACGCCACGAGCCTAGCCGAGGAGGCGGGCGACGCCATCGCGACAAACGTCGTAATGCTGGGGGCGCTCACGGAGAGCGGGGAGCTGCCCTTCGACGAGGAGACCATGCTCTCCACGCTACGAGGCAGCCTCAGGCCACGGTTCCTCGAGCTAAACATGAGGGCCTTCGACCTAGGCAGGGAGGCATATAGGGAAGTAGCCTCCTAGTCTTCAATAATCATTTTATACTTACTCCGGAACGCGTTGACAGCGATCTCGTTGTCCAAGCTTAAAACCGTGGTAGCCGTCATCTTAGTCGTGATCGTCGCCGTCGCGGTGATAGGCATCCTGTCCTCTAAGCCCGCTGAGGAGCCCGATGACTCGCTTGAAGTTGATACATCCGCCGGCGAGGAGACCCAGGAACACGAGGAGCCGGAGCCAGCCGTATCCAGGGCCAGCAAGATACCGTCCGACGCAGTGAAGCAAAGCCCTGAAACGGATCTGCACCCGCCCGTGCTGCATAGCTTCCTCTGGGAGGACCCTGTGCCTGTACCGGGGGGCGTAAACACGGCGGGCGCCGAGGACTCGCCCTTCGTAAGCCCCGACGACCAGAGGTTCTACTTCTTCTTCACGCCGGACGTCAGCGTCCCCGCCGAAAAACAGCTGATCGACGGGGTGACCGGTATATGGGTGAGCGAGAAGGTGGACGGGGAGTGGGCTGAGGCGGAGAGGCTGTGGCTCATAGACGGAGGCCTGAGCCTCGACGGATGCGAGTACGTCAGCGACGACGAGATATGGTTCATGTCTGTGAGGCTGGGCAACATGAGGGAGATAGACCTATACATCGCGGACCTCACAGAGGACGGCGCTGCGAACGTCAGAAACGGCGGCGAGGAGCTGAACCTCGAGGTCGGATTGGGCGAGTTCCATGTGAGCCCCGACGGCCAGCAGATATACTTCCACAGCATGCGCGAGGACGGCCTCGGCAGTATGGACGTATGGATGACGGAGTGGACGGGGGATGGCTGGAGCGAGCCCGTGAACGTGGAGGCCGTAAACAGCCCCGACAGGGAGGGCTACCCCTACCTCACCCCGGACATGAGAGAGCTCTGGATCAACAAGTGGTACATGGGCTCCCCCGGCACGTGGAGGTCCAAGTTGGTGGACGGCAATTGGAGCGAGCCCCAGCTCATCGTCAGCAGCTTCGCCGGGGAGCCCAACCTTGACAGCATGGGCAACGTCTACTTCGTCCATCACTACTACAGGGACGGCGTCATGCTGGAGGCCGACATCTACGTCGCATACAGGAAGCCCATGGTGGAGCCGGCCGACGAGGCGTACACGCCGGGCAGAGGCTACCTCATGGGGTACCTGCCGACGCCCGGTGAGGGGCAGGGCTTCGACGAGGTGTACGCGTGGGCGTCGGAATCGTGCGACGTCGTGCCCGTCTGGGGGAAGCCCTCACCCTTCTGGGAGAAGGCGGAGGACCTCGGCGGCTCCTGGGGGGATACCTTCGTTGAGCAGCTCACCCGCGGTAACGACATGGCGCCCCTGGTGCACTTCAGCTTCATAGGGGAAGGCATGACCCTCAGCGCACCGCCGGGCACAGGCTACACCCTCAGCGACACGGAGTGGAGGCTCATGTACAAGAGGGCGGTCGTGGAGACGGTGGAGGCGTCGAGGCCCAGATACCTAAGCGTCGGGAACGAGGTGAACAGGTGGTACGAGAAGTACGGCTTGGACGGCGACAACGGTTTCATTCACTGGGTGAGCCTCTACGAGGAGATATACGACGAGGTCAAGGAGCTGAGCCCGGATATCAACGTGTTCTGCACATTCAGCAGAGAGATAGTCGACGAGAACAGGGAAGCCGACATGGGCGTGCTCGACCTTTTCGACACGGAGAAGCTCGACATGCTGGTCCTGACGAGCTACCCCCACAGCATCCAGGGAGTCAACAGGCCCAGCGACATTCCATCCGATTACTACAGCTGCGTCGCCGAGAGGATGCCCGGGAAGCCGTTCGGGTTCAGCGAGATCGCGTGGCCGTCCATGGACGCCTTCGGGGGAGAGCAGGCCCAATCCGAGTTCATGGCGTCTTTGCTCGGGCTCACGACAGGAAGGGGAGTGGACCTCAAGCTACTGATGTGGCCTTGGCTCCACGACCTCGGAGAGACAGACTACACGGGGCTCATCAGCAGTGACGGCGTGGAGAAAGCGGGATTAACCCGTTGGATGAAGCTCTACTCGACGCCGTAGCCCGCTGTCTGGGCGGGGAACATTTTTTGAGCGCATACGTTAAAGCAAGTTGGGGTGGCGGTGATTTGGAGGAAAAGATCACCTACTTCAAAGACATGGGCATCGTGAACACGGATGAAACGCTTAGGATAGCCAAGAGGAGGGCAGACGAGACCGGGGTAAAGACCCTGCTGATTGCCTCCACCTACGGGCACACAGCGTGGAAAGCTCTCAAGTTACTCGGAACAGGTTACAACCTCATCGTGGTCGGCGGCGAGAGGGAAGAGTTCCCTGATGAATTGCACCGGAGCCTACTGGACGGCGGACACCGCGCCGTGTTCAACTCAGACTACGACTTCTCCTACCCCGAGGCGGTGTGGGAGATACTGCGGAGGTTCAGCGAGGGGATGAAGGTCTGCGTGGAGATGACCCTCATCGCCACCGACCTAGGGATGCTCGCCGCCGGCGAGGAGGTCGTCGCCGTAGCTGGAACTGGCAGATACGGCTTCGAGCAGGGGGGAGGCGCTGACACAGCCATCCTCATCGAGGCCGTCAGGAGCGATGACTTCTTCCATTTCGACGTGCCAGCCCTCCAGTCTAAGAAGGAAGGCAGAAGGGTCAAGGAGATTCTCTGTAAACCAAGGTGAGGCCGGGAACTACTTATCCCATGGCCTGAAGCTCTGGGGGCTCACCTCGTCGCTTCCCTGCCCCAGGTAGTGGTTCTCGGGTATCCTGTCCCAGATGGCCTCGGTCGTCCTCTGGACCTGCCTAACCAGCTTCTCCTCGTCCACCGTGAGCAGGACACCATCCTCCACCACCACCTCGCCGTCCACGACGACGTACTCCATGTCCTCCCGGGTGGCGGAGTTCACGAGGTTCTTCACGGGGTCCCTGCATGGGACGTTGTTCAGTGTCTCCATGTCTACCACGGCTATGTCCGCGAGGGCGCCGGGGGCTAGCCTCCCCAGGTCGTCTCTACGGAGCCCCTTGGCGCCGCCGAGGGTGGCGCTTGTGAACACCTCGCGGGCGCTGCCGCTGAAGCAGCTCCAGTCCGCCACCTTGCTCATGTAGCTGGCCATCCGCATCTCGTTGAGCATGTCATGGGGGCTCGTGTCGCAGCCTATGCTGACGTTGACTCCCGCCGCCAGGTAGCCGCTGTGGCTGTGCATCTTGTTCCCCCTCTTCGTGAAGACCAGCGGGTCGTGGCTTACCGTGGCCTCGCTCCTCGCAAGCAGCTCAAGGTCGCCGCCACCGACAGGCGGATAAGCGAGGAGGGGGTGACCCGCGACGGCCCAGCCGTGGCCTATGATGAGGTCTGGGCCCAGGAGCCCGGTGTCGCTCAGGTACTCGATGGGTGTCCTCCTGTACATCCTTAGCATGTTCTGGAACTCGACGACCCACTGGGCGGCGTGAATGGTAACGGGACATTTGAGCTCGTCCGCCTTCTCCCTGACCTCCTTCTGTAGGGGTCCGCTCACCTTGTCCACGGTGCTCGGGTAGAGGGCGGCGATGAGCCTGCCGCCTAGGGCGCCGTCGTACCTTTTCACGAAGCGCTCGGCCTCGTCGAGGAGCCTCATTCCGTGCTCCAGGCCTAGCCACTCGGTCTCCAGGTTGGCGCCCTGGCTGCGCGCCCAGCGCCCGTCCTCTATGTTGCATCCCTCGACGGCGCGGATGCCCAGCTCGCCTATGTGTTTTACAGTCGCCTCGGCCCCCAAGCTGCCCACCATCCCCATCTCGAGCATGGTGGTGCAGCCGCTCCTCAGCAGCTCGGCCATGCTGTACCGTGCGAAGACGTGGTGGTCCTCTGGGCGGATGCTCTTGCCCAGGGCGGTGAGGTTCTCGCCCAGACTGCTCATGTAGAAGTGTCGTGCGGCAGTGTGGTGTATGAAGCTCTTGTCCTTGGGGGCTGTACTGGCGTGGGTGTGGGTGCAGATCATGCCTGGGATGACGACGTGGTGTGTGGCGTCTATCCACCTGTCGGCGTCGCCCCCGTAGCTCTTCCCCACGTGCTTGATCCTGTTGCCCTCGGTCACCACGACGCCGTCCCTCAGGAGCTTGTGCTCGACGCCGTCGTAGGCTATGACCCATCTCCCCTTGATGCCGATCGACATGGGAATGAAGGAGCGCTGTCGGCGTAAAAACATGAGGATGGGCTCGCTGTTCTAGGGTCTGTGGCGGTGGACCCTCCCGGCCCTCGCCCCCGTGTGCGCGCCGCCCTCCACCGTCATTACGCCGTTCACCATGACGTAGCTTATCCCTCGGGGGTGGCGCCTCGGGTCCTTGTAGGTCGACGTGTCGATGATGGTTTCAGGGTCGAAAACCGTTATGTCGGCCATGTAGCCGTGCCTTATGAGGCCTCTGCCACGCAGGCCGTGTATCTGGGCTGGGTGGCTGGTGACTCGGCGCACCGCGTCCTCCAGCCTGAGCACGCCCTCCCGGACGTATCTACCGAGCACCCGAGGGAAGGCGCCGTAAGCCCTAGGGTGGGGCTTCCCGAGGAGGAGGCCGTCTGTGCACACGGTGCCGAGGGGGTGGGCCATGATCCCGGTGACGTCCTCTTCACTCATGGTGAAGCTGATCATGCTGGTGGCGTTCCTCTCCTCAAGCACGATGTCCATCAGCGCGTCAACCTCCGTCTGGCCCCGGGCCGCCGCTATCTCTCTCATGTTTTTGCCTTCGTGGGCCATGTTCTTCATCGTCTGGAGGTTTGTGGCTAGGAGCCTGTCCCATCTGGGTGTCCGTGACCTGCCTGCGGCGTACCCCCGTCTTATCCTCTTCCTGACCCTTGGGTCTTGGATGCGCTCCAGCATCATCTCTACGCCGCCGGCGTGGAGCCATGACGGTAATAGGCTGCTCAGGAAGGTGCTGCCCGCCGTGTAGGGGTACTGGTCAAAGGAGGCCTGGACGCCGCGCTCCCTGGCTTTCTCCAGCCTCTCAAGCGAGTGGACGGATTTGCCCCAGTTGGCCTCGCCGCTTGCCTTGAAGTGGCTCACGTGGACGTGGACGCCCGAGGCCTCACCCACTTCAACCACCTCGTCTACGCTCTCCAGCAGCATGTCGCCTTCGTTCCTCATGTGGACGACGAAGACTCCTCCGTGGGAGGCCGTCACTCTGCAGAGCTCGGTGAGCTCGGCGGTGTCAGAGTAGATGCAAGGCGCGTATATGAGGCCGGTGCTGAGGCCGACGGCTCCGTCCCGCAGGCTCTCGGCGAGGAGCCGCTTCATCTCAGCGAGCTCCTCCGCCTCCGGTGGTCTGTCGTCCATCCCCATGGCGGCCAGCCTGAGGTTGCCGTGGCCGACGAGGCTCGCCACGTTGATTGATGGCCTTGCATCTTTCAGGGCGTCTAGATACTCGCCCATGGTCCTCCAAGTCCAGTCTATGTCCGGGTCGCCGTTGAGTCCCGAGAGGTATCTCCTCCACTCCGCGATGTCTTCCTGTTTTATGGGGGCCTCGCCCAGCCCGTCCTGTCCAACGATCTCCGTGGTCACCCCCTGCATTATCTTGGCCTCGGCAAGCGGCTCGGATAACAGCAACAGGTCGGAGTGGCTATGCGTGTCTATGAACCCCGGCGCCACGACCTCGCCTCGAAGCTCGATCACCGTCTCGGCGTCCCCCGTCACCTTGCCTACCTCGGCTATACGGCCGTCCTTGACGGCGACGTCGCCGCGGAACCACGGGTTGCCGGTGCCGTCCACCACCCTGCCGCCTCTTAGGATGACGTCGAACATGGGTTGAATCAGCGAAGGGGCGTATAGAAGGTTTCCCCGCGGCTACGTGAACTCCGTGAGGCTTAGCTGCCGGCCACGGACGCGGCTCAGGTCGGCGTCGAAGGGCAGCAGCACGCTGCGCCCCGCCTCCGTGACCAAGTCAACATACTTTTCGGCGTCCACCCTGCCCCCGTAGAGGGCGGGCCTCACCCTGCGGAACCTGTTGCTGTGCCCCGCGTCCACGTAGACGTACTCTATGGGCGTCCTCTCCTCGACCCTCATCTTGGCCATGCCCAGGGCCTCCGCCGCGGCGACGTGGGGCAGCTTGGCCTTGTACTCGCCGGGCCGCCGCCGCAGCGTGGTGGTGATGCGCAGCTCCTCGGGGGGCACTCTGCCCCTGCGTACGCGGCGGCACGCCAGGTCCAGGACCCCCAGCGCCTGCTCCACGCCCTCGGCGACGACCTCCTCGGCGGAGCCGTGGCCTAGGAGGGCGTCGATGACCTCACGCTGCACCCTAGCCACGTAGGGCGCGGTGTCGCGTCTCCGCGTCTCTATGCCCCTGTAGACGTACCGGCCCTCAAGGGTCCTGCCGTAGTACCTGTTGGCGGCGCCCATTCCCGGCTCGCCCTTCTGGGGCAGCAGCACCAGGTACCTGAACACGTTCTCGACGGACATGGGGAGGCTAAGCCGAGTCGAGACGACGCGGGCCAGCTCCTCGAAGTCGCGCCGCGTGGCGCCGGGGCGCTTGAGGAAGAGGCTGTCGTTGTTCCCGTAGACGGCCCTGTACCCGTGCTCCCGGGCTACGTTCATGCTCGCCACGAGGCTGTCCCGGGCCACCCTGTTGATCTCCATGAAGGTGTCGAAGTTGCCGAACCTGTTGGCCCAGCAGCCGCTGTACCCGTAGGTGCAGAAGAGGATGCTCTTGAGGGCGCTCTGGCGGCCGTCGCACCACCGCCACTCCGGTGAGCCCTCCTTCAGCTCCCTCCTCCTGTACTTGTAGTGGAGGCGCCGCTGCAGGGCCTCCCGCGTGAAGTCTATCACGAAGCCCTCGCCGGCTTCCCGGCGCACCGTCTCGTAGCTTATGTTGTGCTTCACCATGAGGCTGGGGAACATGCTGTCGAAGTCCAGCACCCC
>CAYFYM010000290.1:0-1797 GCA_964347405.1 uncultured Candidatus Bathyarchaeia archaeon
CGTCGTGGTCGTCGCATATCTCGCGGATCAATTGGAAGTAGCCGGGCGCCGCGGGTACCGTGCCCAGCGTGGCGCCGACGACGGGCTCCGCGATGAATGCGGAGACGTACTCGGGACCAGTCGCACGTATCTGGGTGTCCAGCGCACGGGCGCACTCCAAGTCGCATGTATCGCAGGTCTTGCCGAACCAGCACCTGTAACAGTATGCCGGCGGTATGTGGGGGGAGTCCAGTAACAGGGGGACGTAGCGTCGGCGCCGGGCGATGTTACCCGACATGCTGAGGGCGCCCAGCGTGTTGCCGTGGTAGCTCTGCCAGCGGGCAATGATCTTGCTGTGCTTCGGCTCGCCCCGTAACAGCCAGTACTGGCGGGCCATCTTGGCGGCGGCCTCGGTGGCCTCGCTTCCACCGCTGCAGAAGTAGACGTGGCCGAGGCCCTCAGGCGCGAACGCGGCGACCTTCTCCGCGCAGTCTATGACGCTCTGGGTGATGAAGTGGCTGCTGTGGACGAAGCTCACCTGCTCCATCTGAGCCGCGACGGCGTCGGCCACCTCCTTGACGCCGTGGCCTATGTTGACGCAGATGGGGCCGGCGCTGCCGTCGATGTACCGGCGGCCATCCTTGTCCCAGAGATAGATTCCCTCGCCCCTCGCCATGTTGATTAGGTGAGTGGCGCCCCTCGAGAAGACGTGTAGTTCAGGCATGAATATGACTCGGGGTTAGGCAACTTAACGGCTTCGACTGCGGAAGAATGAAAAGCCTTGCAGCGTGTTTCATGTTGATAGCGTTGATCGAGGGAATCAGAAGTGTCGCATGCGTGGGCAGCGGCCTGGTGGGTCAGGGCTGGGCGGCGCTGTTCGCGTTGCATGGATACGACGTCGTCATGCAGGACCTAACCGAGGAGAAGCTGGAGGAGGCGAAACTCAGAGTATCTCATCACATAGACACGCTAGTGGACGCGGGGCTGGGGAATGACGCCGAGGCGGCGAAGAGGCGCCTGTCGACCACCACTAGCCTGGAGGAGGCGGTTAAGGGGGCGGACTATGTAGTGGAGTCGGTGTACGAGAGCCTGGAGGTTAAGCGTCCGCTGTACGCGGAGATGGATAGGCTGGCCCCGGCGGATACAGTGTTTACGAGCAGCACATCCGGGCTCATGATGACTGAGATCGCCCGGGACATGGAGCGTCACCCCGAGAGGGCGGTAGTGGCCCACCCGTGGAACCCGGTGCACCTTGTGCCTCTAGTGGAGCTATGCCCCGGGGAGAAGACCAGCAGGGAGACCGTGGACCTCGTCTACAGGGTGATGGAGGACATAGGCAGGGTGCCAGTGGTGCTGAAGAAGGAGGTGCCCGGGTTCATAGGCAACAGGGTGTCGGTTGCGCTTTGGAGGGAGGCGCTGGACCTCGTGGACCAGGGGGTCGCCAGCGTCGAGGACGTGGACAAGGCCATCAGGGCGGGCCCGGGAATCCGCTGGGCCATCATGGGGCCCTACATGGTCTACCACCTGGGGGGCGGAAAGGGCGGCATAGAGTACCTGATGAGGCACATCGGCGGAAGCAAGTCCGAGTGGCTCAAGGCCATGGCGGCGTGGACCGAGACTCCGGAGACCGCCGTACAGAAGGCGATAGACGGCGTCGACGAGATGGTGGGCGGCAGGAGCCTCGAGGAGCTGGAGGCCTGGAGGGACAGGTACCTGCTGGCCCTCAACAAGCTGCTCTGGGGCGACGGCTCCGATTAGATGCCGATGACTGTTAAGTCCACTCGTCTGCTGCGTGGTCTGCTCTCGGCCTCCACCCAG
>CAYFYM010000291.1:0-8397 GCA_964347405.1 uncultured Candidatus Bathyarchaeia archaeon
CTATACCTTGGTCTAGTTGTATAAGATACAAATCCAAATAAGGGCTCAAACCCGTATCGAAGAACCAGTGCAGGTTTGCCTAACCCCAGGTCGACGTATAGCGGTCGTCCACGTTATTATGTTGCTTTGGTTACCCATAAGCGTTGAAGCCATGAACAGAGGGTTGCATGGTAGACGTCAAGATCGTCTCGCCGTAGGCTTGTTGAGCATGGTCTTAGTGGATGTCATTAAACGGTGGACCTCCCCCGGGTGATCGGTGTTTCATGGATTCTTTTCTCTACCAGCCCGTAGGGCCGCCTATGCGCAACAGCGTGTATAGGCGGTCGCCAGGGAAGACGAGGCGCTGAGGGTACATGGTGTGTACAACGCCGTTGACGGGGCTCCTGACCTCGGCCAGCGTGGAGCCGTCGAGGCCGGTGATCTTTCCGATGATCTGCCCCACAGACAGCGTGTCGCCGTAGTCGGCGTGGGCGTGAAAGACGCCGGCCTCGGATGCCGTGACGGCCACCCACTCCATGTCCAAGAACCTTTGGTTCTCCGGCCTCGATGGCTCACCGTCGATCATGCCGTGGTGCTTTAGGAGGTTGAGTGTTCCGTCGACGTGGGCTGAGATGAACTCATCGAGGGGCTGGGTTCGGTACCCGAGGCCCGCCTCGCTGATGATGCTGGCGACCCCTGCCTGCACGGCCTCGTGGATCATCGTGCTGGGGCTGGTGTGACCGATCATCGGGGTGCCCGGGAGTACGTAGGGGAGCCCAAAGACCTTGGCCATCATGAGGGTCTTCTCGTCGATGGGTCCTCCGACCCTCAGCTGTATGGTGTGGACTAGGTGGCTCTCGGGGAGGTCGCCGCCTCTGAAGTCCACGTGCATGTCGCATCGCCTGAGGACCTTGAAGAGGGTGTGGGCTATCCTGTCGCTGAGGGAGCCCTCCGGGCTGCCTGGGAACACGTTGTTGACGTTTTTTCCGTCGAAGGGCGTGGTTCCCGTGCTTCGCAGGTTGATCCACCGTGTCCGCCACTGGAAGCTGTGCATGTTCACGATGGGCACGCTGATGAAGCGCCCCCGTAGCCTCTCCGGCTCCAGGCTCCTGTAGAGCCTGGACGCCGCCTCGACGCCGCAGTACTCGGTGGGGTAGAGGCCGCCCGTGACCATGAGGGTGGGGCCGGGCTCGGCCCCGTGGACCACGCCGAAGGGCATCTCGACGGTGACAGCCAGGTTGTCCACCACGGTGGCGTAGCCGAACCTCTTTGAGCCGGGTTCCACTTCTAATGGGTTGAACATGGGTACATCAATGAAGAGATACGGTGTCTAGAGGTATTTAACGCGGCTGATTCACGCCATACGTGATCCGTTTTACTCATCTCACTTATATTCACTGGATGTTGAAGCCTCCACAATGGATGAAGTGGTTGGGTGCTGTGGCTTAATCTGCAGTAAATGTCAGGTCTACGAGGCCACCCAGAACCAAGACAGAGAACTGAGCGCGGCTGTGTATCAACGCCAGATAGATTGGGGGCACGGAGACAGATTCCGTGAACTATACGGACGGGAGTACAGGGTGGAAGACGGCAGCTGCGACGGCTGCCCCACCCAGAGCCCCCGCGCATTCTGGTACATAGAGAACTGCCAGATGAGAGCGTGCACCCTAGGCAGAGGTTACCCTAATTGCGCCCATTGCCATGACTACCCCTGCGATACCTTGCAGGAGTTTTTCAACAAGTCCCACGTGAAAGCCAGAGAAACGCTGGACAACATCCGTTCAAAGCTAGCCTAGACCAACTACTCAAGAAAAATATTGACCACCATCTAATAAACGTCCAAAGGCTATGATAAACAGTTCATCAATACTTAGATAAATGAAGAATAACTCCCCCTATCTATAACGTGGCTCTGATTAACTATCTTTGATCGGGTCTCCACAGCCCCTGTAGAGTGCCCGGCCATACACGTAGCCCGCAGCGTACAAGATCGTCCTGTCGTACTTCCCGGGGATTAGGAGGCCGACGCGGTAAATGTGTCCGAGGTTCCCCAGCACAACGGAGACCCTTGCGGCGTTTATCATCCAGAGCCCTGAAAGCGGGAAGCTGCGCAACAGAACATGCAAGCCTGGGTGTCTGCCGAGGACGGTGTGCCCCAGGTATGCACATAGGCCCACCGCTCCCATGAGGGCGAGGTAGACAGCCATGCCGAGCCGGGGGCCAAAGGCGTCCACGATGGGCCCGACGATTATGTTTGCCTCTTCAACGTGCTCGAACACTGTCAACCCTATCAGTGTTGAGACGGCGTCAAGCACCGAGAACAACGTGTGGACCAGTAACGCTTGAAGCATCCGACGTCTGAGACACGCGTTACCTGACATCAAGTTACACGGTGTCTAAGATGTTAATCAATTCAATGAAGCCCGGATCGGGGAATAACGTCAAGAAAGCTGGAAGGCGTAGCATGAGAACTACAATACCACGATGAAAAACATTATTATTTATATAAACCATTGATAAGTATCAATATTCATATTCACATAAAGATAATAGTTAAATATGGATCATTGATCTATAAAAAAACGGAAGGAAACAAAGTGAAAACCAGAGCAACCATAATGATTTCACTGATACTAGCCGTTACCTTGATCGCACCCGTATCAGCGAAACCCGAGCAGATGACTGTGCCCATCCACCAGGTTCAGCTACAGTGCCGTAGATGGGACCCAGCCGGGTGGAGGTACTGGTACTGGAACTACGACGAGACCCTGGAGATCGTGAAGACCGGGAACGTGATGCACACGGAGGTCTCCTATAAGCCAGCCGTCTCGGAGGAGGAGGGAACCTCCATGGTGTGGGTCTACAACAAGAAAGCCGACAGGTGGATACTCAAGGAAGGCACCGTCAAGTACCTCTCCCCTTACTCCGGCCTCTGGATAGAGGAACACTGGAGAGGGTACATGGAGTTTGACGAGGACGGCGAGTTCGTGCACGGGGTAGCATACCAGTGGGGGTATCACTATGGTTCTGATCCGACCTGGTACTACTCACACGCCGTCTGGGACGACACCGTGGGGGCGTGGCTTCTAGGGTTCAGCGTCTACATATGGGACCCAGACGATGTCAGCCAACACGTGTACTTCACGGGCAGCCCGCCGCAGGACCTCAGCTACCATTCATACACGTCCGCAAACCCACAATACCCGCCTGAACAGCCGTACACCATGATAGAGCCTGTCCCGGCCAACGAATACAACCCATACGACCTATGATCAGGAAAATATCCCGAGCTTTCACCTTTTTTTCTTTTATCGACTGAAGGGGAAGCCGGGGCCTTGAGTAGCGTCAAAGAATGAAGAGGTTCGAGGGTGAGAAGCCGCCGCAACCCCTATTTTAGGTGACACGCATCAGTATAGCCATGAGTGTATGTGTGGAGCACGCGGACCCCGGGAATGACGCCGGGGACATCAGCAGGCTCATAGGCGTATGCAGGTCCGAGAGGAGGACCGTCCTTGACGCCTATACGCCCGAGGAGGAGGCTGAGTACCTCAGGGGCCTTGGGCCACGGGACGCCGTCTTCGTCGCGAGCGTCGACGGAGAGTTCGCCGGCTTCGCCGGGGTTGCGGCGAGGTGGAGTTACACCGACCGCTGTAGGCACTGCGCCGAGGTGGGGACGTGGGTCGAGCCTAGCCACCGAGGCAAGGGAGTTGGCAGGGCCCTCTGGGAGAAGGGGGTGATTCCCTGGTGCAGGGAGCAGGGCTTCACCCACATAGGCGCATCGGTGATGGCCCACAACACGGGGAGCATCGCGTTCTATGAGCGCCTCGGTTTCCACGTCTGCGGCTACCACCGCAAGATAGTCGACTGGGACGGGGAGCTGCTGGACTCGGTGGAGATCGAGAGACACTTAGAGTGAGGCTTCAGCCCTTTATCCACGGACTCGGGCTTCAGATAATGCCGGGATTCTTGTTAAGGGTCTTGCCCATGAGCAGGATGTCGTAGAGCCCCCCGTCCTGGGCCTTGTATGCTTCCACCCTCCGCCCCTCGACGTTGAACCCGAACTTCCTGAAGAGGTGCACCGCCGTCTCGTTGTCGGCGACCACCTCAAGGTTTATCCTGTGGAGGCTCTGCTCGTTCGCCGCGTTGAGAAGCATCACCATCAGCGCCGTGCCCAGCCCGGCGCCCTGGTAGTCCTGGTGGATATAGATGTTGAGGTCACCGGTCCCCGCGAGGCGGGGGTGGGTGAACTTCTTTACCGACGCGTATCCGATGATCTCGTCGCCGTGGACGGCGACAAGCGATATGAGGTTAGGCAGGTTACCGATCCATCGGTCTATGGTCTCCTCGGTGTAGGGGGCCATGCTCCACCTGAGTGCGTCGTCGCTCATGGACTGGTACATCCCGTGTAGGCTCCCGCTGTCAGTCTCCTGCAGCGGCCGGATGTGGACGCGTCTACCGTCCCTCAGCGTTACAGTCCTCTCCATCGGCTAAGAGTGCGATTAGTATCGGTATAATCTTTTTGAGTAGCTTTCGTTGCGTAACCGGGCGTCTTCGTTAGACACCGACTGGAATATCTTTTCCGGGTTTTTCCAGCGGGTTCCTAAATATGCGCCGTCGACGCAGGTGAGTCAAGGTGAAAACATGAAACATATAGGAATCAAGAGTCTGACACTGTTCCTCGCGGCTTTAACGCTGGCGTCCATGACCTTCACGTGGGCTCAGGCGCAGCCGGAGGGCTTCCAGCTTCCCAGACCGGGCTTCTCGCCGGGGCACCCCCTGTACGGGGTGGAGCTGTTCATAGAGGAAAACGTGGAGGTCCCGTTTGCCCGCCTCACCCGCGGAAGGGTGGGCGAGGCTGAGAAACGGCTGAGGCTCTCGGAGGAGAGGCTGGCCGAGATCGAGGCGGTGTGCAACAGGACAGACGCAGCCGCCCTTGAGAGGCTGAGGCACCGGTACGAGCTTCAGATGAACAAGACGCTGGCGCTGGTCAACGCCACTGACTCCCTCGACCTAGAGACGTGGACAGCGGAGCGTGCCATGAACCACGTTAGGGTGCTGACCCAGCTAAGGGCACGGGTCCCGGAGGAGGCGAGGCAAGGCATAGACCGGGCCGTCCAGTCCAGCGTCAACTCGTTCGCCACCCACATGAGGAGGATGGCGTACAGGGTCCAGCAGGTGGAGAGCCAGGGAGGCAACGCCACAGCGCTCTACGAGGAAATGGAGGGTCTCCGGACCCGGGTGCAGGAACGCCTAACTGAGCTAAACCGGGTGAGGGAGATGAACCCAACCCCAGGCTTCAGCGAGGACATCCAGATGCCCATAGACCCGCTGGGTAGAGTAAACAGGTCGCGGCGTGGGCCCCCCTAGAGCCCAGCAGGGTTTCATTTTCTCATTTTTTCTGACCATAGTCTTATCATCGGAACGGCGTAACTATTCTCTATGACTCAGACTTTAGAAGGGTGCATGAGGTGAGGTTCGGCGTCTCCGTGCCCCACGGTAAACCCGGGCAGCACACAGACTACGGGATGGTCAGGGAAGCCGCCTTGGAGTGCGAGAGGCTGGGCTACGACGCCATCTACGTCTCGGACCACATGGTGCCGAGGCCCAACACCCCGTACCCGGAGAGAGACGAGTACGACCTCGATGTACCGTACCTGGAGTGCTGGACCCTTCTCAGCGCCCTCGCCGCTGAGACAGAGAGGATCAGGCTGGGCACCTTCACTCTCTGCAGCTCGTTCAGGCAGCCTCCTGCGCTACTCGCCAAGATGGCCGCAACTCTTGACAACATATCCGGGGGCAGGCTCGTCTTCGGGATCGGAGCCGGCTACAACGAGCTGGAGTACAAGATGTACGGCGTCCCCTACCCCAAGCCGTCGACCCGCATAAGGCAGCTCGAGGAGTCCGTGCAGATAGCGAAGAAGATGTGGACCGAGGAGCGGCCCAGCTTCAAAGGCAGGTTCTACAGCATAGAGGAGGCCATATGCAACCCGAAGCCGGTTCAGAAACCGTATCCGCCGATACTCGTCGGAGGAAGAGGCCGCAACCTGACCCTCAGGGTGGTGGCTAGACACGCTGACGTCTGGAACTGGCCCCCAGCCGTCTACGTCACCCCAGAGATATACGGCGAGTACCTTGAGCTCCTCGAGAGGCACTGCGAGGGGGTGGGCAGGGACCCGCAGCTTATACAGTTGTCCATGGGGGACATCCTCCACGTCTCAGAGAGTAAGGCAGAGCTCAGGAAAGAAGTTGCAGAGTATAAGCCCGACGAGCTTACGATGGAGGCGTACATGAACCACCTCATAGGCACCCCCAAGGAGTGCGTCGAAAGGGTTAGCTTGTACAGGGACCTCGGGGTCTCCGAGTTCGTCATGCAGGTACCCACGCTAGCAGGGGGCGACTTCGGCGCCCTGAGGCTGTTCGCCGAGAAGGTGATGCCCGAGTTCATGGACTAGGTGGGCAGCTACACCTGCCGGTTTCTTTTTAATATCCCGAGTACCTGAGGGTCTAGGTGAAAAGTTTGATAATCGACTTCCATAACCACTTCTACCCCGGCGCCTACGTCGACGAGCTTAAACGGGAGAAGGGCTACGCCTCGGTCTCCACGGACCCCCAGGGCAGGCTCCTGATCCACTACACAGGCGACTACAACGTGGTCGTGGGGCCCCACATCGACATTGAGCACAGGCTCAGGGACATGGACAGGACGGGCATTGACATGCAGGTGCTCACCCTGACCACCCCAGGCGTGGAGCGGGAGGCCCCCGAGAGAGGCGTCAAGCTCGCCAGGCTCACAAACGAGGGGTTCGCCGAGATAATCGACGACCACCCTGACAGGTTCACCGCCCTCGCCACGCTGCCCCTCCAGGACCCGGGGGCCGCCGTCGAGGAGCTTGAGAGGGCGGTCACAGAGCTGGGGCTCAGGGGGGCCATGCTCCTAAGCAACGTCAACGGGAAGCCCCTCGACGCAGAGGAGTTCAAGCCCGTTATCGAAAAAGCTGTGAAGCTGGACGTGCCCCTCTACATACACCCGACATCCCCCATCAACGATAAATGGATGAACGACTACAGGCTCGTCCCCATCATGGGCTTCGGCGTGGACACGTCCCTCGCCGTCCTACGGCTGGTGTTCAGCGGAGCCCTGAAGAGGCATCCACGGCTCAAGCTGGTGGCCAGCCACGTGGGCGGGGTGTTCCCTTTCCTCAGGGGCCGCATAGAGACGGGGTTCAACGCGTACCCAGAGTGCAAGCTCCACATACAGGAGCCCCCCAGCACCTACCTGAGGAAGGTGTGGATGGACAGCATAATATACGACAACGACGTGCTGATGTCGGCCTTGTCTTTCAGCGGCGCCGAGAAGATGATGCTGGGCACGGACCACCCCCACCAGATAGGGGACATAGATAGAGCCGTCTCCAAGATCGAGGAGCTCGACATAGGCTCTGAGGAGAAGGCGCTCATCCTGGGAGAAAACGCGGCCAAGCTACTCAGGCTATAACCATTTTAAATCCAAAAAACGGGGTCAGCTAGGATCCGTGACCCTCCCCATGAACATTATCACGCCTGTGTCTATGTCACGTATGAGGAACACGAAGGGGCGATCCGCCCGGAAAGTCTCTCCGGGCGCCGCCGAGGTCAGCTTCACCGAGACCCCGGTCGCGGCAGCCGCCTCGGTCCCCTTCTCGTTGACCTCTATGAAAGCCTGGTGAATCACCTTGTCTATGAACAGCTGATCCTCGGCGTTCATACCGCTGAAGTTGGCTGCCCCGGTGAACGCCGTGGGCATGCCCATCTCCGCCAGATCCTCCTTCATGAAGTACTTGGTCTCGAACGTGAACCTCGGCAGGTAGACGTTCACAGCGGCTCTCTCCATCATCTCCAACCATTCGCCGAGCCTCTCCGCAGACAACTGGGACTCAACGTGGCCCATGTGGCCCTCCCTGGGCAGCAGTATGAGCATGGAGATGTCCTCACCTGTGTAGGGGAGCTCCAGTATCTGGAGGTCGTCGGTCTCCGCATAGTTGAACGTCTCGCCGCTGAGCCTCATCATGTCCACCGTGACCGTCGTGGTCGGCGACACGTGGAACTCCTCCTCGCTGGTGGCGTCCTCGTCGAACTCGATGAGCCAGTCTCCCTTGAAGTAGATGGCGTTCGTCAGCACCAGCCGGACGTCCGCGTCTATGGAGCCGCTGGGGAACAGGTCCTTGATCCTGTCGTTCGTCCTCTCCTCCACCCACTCGTTGATGGTGATCCGGCTCTCGTCGGGCTCGGCGACGAAGTCAAGGGCGTTGACGTCCCCGCCGTAGTAGCTCACGATGGCGTCGACGTAGTCCTCCACCACAGGGTATCCCTGCTGAACCCACAGCGCGTTCACCGTGTGCAGGGCGTACTCGCGGTCCGCGTCGTTCAACGTGTTGTATA
>CAYFYM010000292.1:0-2114 GCA_964347405.1 uncultured Candidatus Bathyarchaeia archaeon
GGCCGCGACCGCCTTGAGGTTCTTGCTTCCCATGACGGCGCCTACCCCTGAGCCGCCCGCCGCCTTGGCCCTGTCTGATATTATGCACGCCGACCTCACCTGGTTCTCGCCGGCTGGGCCTATTCCTATTACGCGGACCCTGTTGTCGTTTCTGCTGGACCGGATGGCTCTCTCGGTTTCCCACGTGGTCCTTCCCCAGAGCCATTCGGCGTCCGCGAGCTCGGCTTTCCCGTCGCTGAGCCACAGGTACACAGGGTTCTCCGCTCTGCCCGTGATGACTAGGTTGTCGTAGCCTGCGTACTTCATCTCAGCGCCGAAGTGGCCGCCGCAGTTGGCGGAGCCGACTCCCCCCGTGAAGGGGCTCTTCGTGTCTACGGACACCCTGGAGCAGAATGGCGAGAGGGTGCCCACGAGGGACCCGACTCCGAAGAGGAGCATGTTCTCCGGGGCGAGGGGCTCTGTTATGGGGCTAATCTCGTCGAACAGTATCCGGGCGTTGACTCCTCTGCCTCCGACGTAGCTCTCGCTGTACCTCGTGATAGCCTCCTCTGTGATCCTATCATCGGTGAGGTCGACGCGGAGTACATTGCCGGCGTAGCCGTGGGGCTTCAACGTGACAGCCTCCTCGCGCCGTAGGCGCAGTACCTGACGCAGAGCGGCGTCTCCTCCCCGTCGCAGAGGTCGCAAGTCGAGTCTATCGACAGCGTTATGACGGCGGTGTCGTTGTCCCTCGATACGTGGGTGCTGCTGCGTGAAGGGTCGAAAGTTTTATGCCTGGTGTGGTGGAACGAGCAAGCTGATTCGCATATGCGGCAGCCCTGACACCTCTGGCGGTCAAGAAGGATCAACGCGATCGGAAACCGTGAGTAGGGTGCCCATATAAGATTTTAGGGGGGGCTTCAGTCTCTGAGAAGCCAGAGTAGGAGCCCCTTCTGGGCGTGCATCCTGTTCTCCGCCTGGTCGAACACGGCTGACTGAGGCGAGTCCATGGCCTCGCTGGTTATCTCCAGCCCCCTGTGGGCGGGCAGGCAGTGCATGACGATGCAGTCGGGTTTAGCCTTCTCGACAAGCTCCATATTCACCTGGTAGGGCGGGAACGCCTTCATTCGCCTCTGCTTCTCGTCCTCCATGCCTGCGCTGACCCAGACGTCGGTGTAGATGACGTCGGCGTCCTTCACGCCCTTCGACGGGTCGTGGTCCACCTTGACATTGCCTTCGTTGTCCTTTACTTTCTCTAGGAGCCCTGGGCTTGGGCTGTACTCCGGGTAGTCGGGGCAGACCACAGTCACGTTCATCCCCATGTTTGTGCACCCGATGACGGTGGACGCCGCCGTGTTGCATCCGCCGTCGCCCACGTAGGCGATCTTCAGGCCGGGGAGACCGCCCTTCTTCTCCTGGATGGTGAGGAGGTCGGCCATGTTCTGGCAGGGATGGTACTTCTCTGTCATGCCGTTTATGACGGGCACCGTCGCCGACGCCCCGATCCTCTCCATGGCCTCCTGTTTAAGCACCCGGGCCATGATGCAGCTGCTGTACCTGCTGAGCACCGCGACGCCGTCCTCCAGCGTCTCGCTCCTGCTGAACCCGCCCTCGGAGACGCCGTAGAAGATGGCGTGGCCGCCGAGCTCACTCATTCCCGCCTCGAAGCTCACCCTCGTGCGTAGGGAGGGCAGCTCGAAGAGCATTATGAGGGTCTCGCCCTCCAGCGCATGCAGGTACCTCTCGGGGCTGGTCTTTATCTCCGTGGAGAGGCTGAGCACCTCGCCCAGCTCCTCGCTGGATAGGTCGAAGTCGCTTAGGATGTGTTTCAAGTCACTCACTTTTAATTGATTTAGGGTTGAACATACCACCCAGCCCGGCTATATCGTTTACGGCATGAATGCCATGGAAACGGGCACCATCGTTCCATTTGCTGCAACTGTATTGCGTCCCCCGGCCCCACCACAGGATGAGGCCCTGCATCTCCAACCTGTACATGAACAACATAATGAACATGAAGCCCACCAAGAAGACGACGCCCTCAATAACCTCAGCCGGGTTCGAGAAGTCTCTCCCGGAGAAGGCCCCTGCTGAAAGGATGACAACACCGATGATGTAGCAGACGGCAGCTCTCC
>CAYFYM010000293.1:0-2877 GCA_964347405.1 uncultured Candidatus Bathyarchaeia archaeon
AAGGCTGGTTCAACCTACCCCCAGGCCCATACAAGGTAATATACAACGAGACAGTCAAAATGCCCCACGACCTAGCCGCCATCGCCAGAACACGGTCCACCCTCCTCAGAAACGGAGCAGCCATCGCCACAGCCGTCTGGGACCCCGGCTACACCGGCAGAAGCAGCAGCCTACTCACCGTCCACAACCCCCACGGCACCCGCCTCAAACAAGACGCCCGAATAGCCCAACTCATATTCTTCCAAACAGACCAAGTAGAGAAACCATACGACGGCATATACCAGAAAGAACGCGTCGACCAGCCCCCGTAACCTATTTAAACCATCCACCCACCCAGACAAGTCAACGGTGCAACAACGTTGTCAAACCTATTCAGGACAAGGCTAGCCAAGGAGTTCAGCGACAGAACCGCACGGTTCCACACAAGCGTCGCCGAGGACCTACGCATGGCCGAGGAAGACATCAACGGGACCCTGGCCCACGACATAATGCTCCACGAGCAAGGCATCCTCCCCAGAGAAGACCTCGTCAAGATACTCGCCGCCCTCCAGGAAGTAAAACAGGAGTGGACCGACGGCGAGCTCACCGTGGGCCCCGAGTACGAGGACATCCACGAGTACATCGAGGCCCGCGTCATAGACAAGATCGGCATCGAAGTCGGCGGCAAGATGCACACGGGCCGCAGCCGCAACGACCAAGTCATGGTGGACATGAAGATGGTCACCCGACGGGAACTCGTAGAGATCATGGAGAACACCCTCAACCTCGTCAAGACCCTCTGCGAGGTCGCCGACAAGCACACCGAATCCCCCATCCCCCTCTACACCCACGGCCAGCAAGCCCAGATAGGCAGCTACGGCCACTACCTAGTGGCATACGCCGACAGCTTCCTCCGCGACTACAAACGCATCAACGAGTGCTACGCACGCGTCAACACCAACCCCCTCGGCGCCACCGCCATCGGCGGCACCAACTTCAGGATAAGCAGGATGAGGACCAGCGAGCTCCTCGGCTTCGACGGCATCCAGGAGAACAGCGTAGACGCCACAAGCAGCCGCGACTGGGCAGTCGAGACCGCCGCCGTCCTCGCCATACTCATGGCCAACGCCAGCAGACTCGCAGCCGACATCGTCCAGTGGAGCGGCGCCGAGTTCGGGTACGTAGAGCTCAGCGACGAGTACAGCAGCAGCAGCAGCATAATGCCCCAGAAGAAGAACCCAAGCACCATCGAGCTAGTCAGAGGCAAAACCGCCGAAGCATACGGCTGCCTAACGGAGCTCCTCACCATGGTCAAGGGCCTACCCACAGGCTACTACCAGGACCTCCAGCAGACCAAGATACCCCTCTGGAGAGCCTTCGACACCGCCAAGACCAGCATAGAGGTACTCGAAGGCGCCACACGCACCATGAAGGTAAACACGGACGCCATGCAGGCCCAGACACAGGGCAGCTACATATACGCCGTCCAGCTCGCCGAGACACTCGCCGAGCAGCAGCTCAGCTTCCGCGAAGCCTACAAGGTAACAGCCGAAGTAGTGAATACCCTCATAGAGGAAGGCCGCACCCTGGAGCAGCTCAAACCCGAAGACGTGCAGAAGGCGGCCAAAAAGCTGTTCAACAAGGACGTCAAGGTGAGCAGCGGCATCGCCGAGAAGATCAGCGACCCCCTCAACGCCCTGAACAACCTCAGGAGCCCCGGCAGCCCCCACCCGGCCAACACCAGCATGATGGTGGAGAACAGGCAGGAGCTCAGGGAGCGATACCTGAAGGAGCTCGAGTTCCTCAAGATCAAACTAACCATAGCCGCCGACAACCTCAAAGACGCCCTCCAGACCTACTCCGCCTAGACCGGTCGCCGCCTCCATCGGCTTACCTTTAAACACGGGCAGCCTCCAATATCATTGAACCGGCTTGAGGCGCCAGTTGATAGTCGCAGGCATAGTGCTCATACTGGGCGCCACCCTCCTCGTAGAGCTCTACCTGGACAGGCTCTACCCGGAGACGGGTATCGAGATAGCCCTCCCCGAGCTCCGAGTCGGCGAAACACACGTGTACAGCTTCTACAGGGAGGGTCAGCTGGTGGGCGCCTACAGCTACGTCGTCGCAGGCCGCGAGGGCGACGGAGCATCAGCCAAATACACCATGGTCTCCACCACGAACATCACTTACCAGGGCGAGCGCCTGCTGCTCAGGGGCGAGTACACGTTCGACAACCTCTACAGGCCCCTGAGCTACGAGTTCAACGCCACGGAGGAAGACAGACAAACCAGGATACGCGCCGCTTTCAGCCGAGGCGAGGTCAACGTCACCATACGCACCGACGGCGACACCATGGAGCTCACCGAGGAGGCGGCCGAGGGAACCCTGCTGATCGAGAACCAGATGCCCGGGTACTGGGAGATACTCTTCCAGTCCAGCGCCCTCATGCCGGGGAAGAGGTACGTGGCCGACGCCTTCATCCCGCAGCGGGTGTCGGCGGCGAGGCTCACCCTGACCGTGGACCGCGGGACCTCCACTGTGAGACTCGGCGACACGGACCTGGAGTGCAAGGTCGTCAGGGAGGCCGACATGGGCCTGGTTTTCTACCTGTACGGCGGCGAGCTCATACAGTACATGGACGAAGCCAACGGCGTAGCCATGTTGAAGGACCTCTAGAGGGGCCTCCTGAGGACCCATCTCTCGTGGTACAGCCTTGCCTCTTCCGCGTCGAGCGCGAACCAGACCTTCATCCTCCCTGTCTCGCCGCCGTACACCCAGAACTCGCTGCAGCGGGGATCATCCGAGACGGGTATCAGCGGCACCGTCTGTTCGCCCCGCCTGCTCTTGGCCGTGCCCACGAGCGTGGCTCCCTTCTGCTCCACCTCCACCTTGAATACA
>CAYFYM010000294.1:0-11317 GCA_964347405.1 uncultured Candidatus Bathyarchaeia archaeon
TGCTTCGTGTGTACCTGTCGAGGCTCATCTCGGCGCTCGCCCTGTCCCCGCTTATCAACGTATAGTTCGCCCAGGACAGCCTTATCTCTTTGAAGTCCCTTCCGACGTTCACGCAGTGGCGGCTAAGCACCTCCGCTTTATGCTTGAAGTCGCTGGGAGACCCCATCCACGCGGCGAAGTTGCTGATGTCCGCGAATCTAGCCACCGTCCTGAGCGTCAGCTGCTCCCCGCTGCCCGCCAGCATGAGCGGCGGGTGGGGCCTCTGGACGGGCTTCGGCGAGCAGAAAGCCTCCTCTATGCGGTAGTAGCGTCCCTCGAAGCTCGGCGCTTCCTCGGTCCACATCTTCTTGATTATCTGGGCGGCCTCGTCCAGTCTTCTAACGCGTGCCGCGGCGCCCTCATATGGGTAGCCGTATGCCTTGAACTCGCCCTCGTGCCACCCTGTTCCCAGGCCCAGTATGAGGCGGCCGCCGCTGATGGAGTCCAGTGTGGCCCCCATCTTCGCCAGCAGGCTGGGCTGCCTGAAGGGGTTGCAGAGCACCAGCTGCCCAAGCCTTATGGTGGAGGTGTCGGCCGCCAGCGCCGCCATTGTGGTCCAGCACTCGAACCTCGGGTCGCCGGGGTTACTGTACATCCCGATGAGGTGGTCGCTGGTCCAGACGCTGTGGTAGCCTTGGTCCTCGCAGTGGAGGACGTCGCCGAGAATATCCCCGTAGCCGGGGCGCTCTGGGCTGATGAATACACCGAACTCGACGTTCATGGCTGAACATTGGCGTGGAGAGTTATGATGTTTCCTAGGGTATGACCTCTCACCCGTTGTTTATCTCAGGGTAACGAAGGCGTTCATCGGCAGGACGCCCATATCCATGAGCCCCTCCGCGAGGGGCACCAGTTTCTCCAGCTCACGTATCATGAGACGGGTGACCTCGCATACCCTTTCGAACCAGCTATTGCCCCAGAACATCGTCTGGTTCGCGAACATAATATTATTGACAGAAATGATGGATTAGTATGACACAGCCTTTCTCGATAATCGTCATAACTGTGTCTTCAGACTAGATTTTATCAATATGAGCACTAAACTGACACAGATCCATTCATTGTAACTCGGTTATTATTTATTAATTCAATAAAAACGCATCAACCCGTCATATGAATGTAGAAGTCTTATTTTAGTAATCCAACACTTGACACTCATGCGAGTAATGGTATTCACTGAGGGAACAATCTTATACCATAAAGAAGCCCTTAATCAAACCAGAGAAACTATAGTTCAACAGGTCATAGACAAACATCCCTCAATCTACGAGTTCTCATCATACCTTCCCATCGGTGAAGCTCCAAGAAAGCTCACAAAATGGAGTAAACAGGGACATCAAATACTGTACATGACCTCAAGAACTAAACTCAACGAGATACAAGAGATAAAAGAGGTATTAGCCAAGCACCGCTTCCCGGAAGGAGAACTTCTATACCGCTCCTCCGACGAAACCTATCAACAATTAGTAGCCCGAAATCCTCCTGATATTATTATCGAAGATGACTGTGAAAGCATTGGAGGGCTCCCCATGACCGTTTTCTCAAAACTGACTCCTGATCTGAAAATTAGAATCGCCTCAATCACCATCCAGGAGTTCGCTGGGATAGACCATCTACTAGATAACCCCTCAGAAATAGCCTACTAGTACTGTCATATGATGGGTTTATAGATATATCCTACAAGACTAAAGAATACTTGAAGACTCTTGTATGAAGCAATATTCAAGGTAACTCACGATTGCCTCCATGTTAGATTGACTCAGGAACATCCTGGCATTAAGATATACGTCTGGTGCAACTATCAAAACGAGATAATCGAGATAGTAGCCGATAACCCAACCGACTATGAGCAGATACTTGAACACAGCTTATTAACTGATAATGTGATAACTCGTTCATCAAACGGACACAATATACATCTAATCAGAAAATTATGCACCTGCAACATCAAAAACTCGGTAGCTAAAAACGCAGAGCAAGCAAATGTCATGCACCTAACCCCAATCATAATTTATCAAGGATGGGAACACCACAGAGTAATCTCCTTTGAACACGACCACCTCACGGAGTTCATGAGGCTACTCGAGGAAAACGGATTCACGTACAAGATAGAGAAGAAATCAATCATCGAGGGACAACTATCGTCCACCCTAATATTGAATATTGATTCTATCTTCTCAAACCTCACGAAAAATCAACTGGACGCATTACTTACAGCTTACAGGCATGGATACTTTGTGTTCCCTCGGAAGATGAACCTGCAAACCATTGCATCAAAGGAAAAAGTTGTTAGAACCACACTATCTGAGCACCTGAAGAAGGGGCAGAACAAAGTATTCTCGAATCTGATTCCTTATCTGTACCTGTATCAGGAGAAAAACGACTAACCCCCATCATGTGACAGTACAAAACCTTTGTGTCCGATTCAGTAACCAAGAAGCACAATGAACCAAACCAAGGACGAGTTCAGTGATTTTGACGGAAACTCATGGATAAACTGCGCAATGCAGGGACCTATGCCACTAGTCGCCATAAACGTATTGAAAAAAGCCATCAACCTGAAACAAAATCCACACACTATCTCCGATTCTCTATTCTACTCAGTCCCAGATGAACTGAAACATGCTTTAGGGGCACTCATCAAGGTTTCCCCTGAAGAAATTATAATCGGAAACAGCGCCTCTTATGGATTGCATCTGTTAGCCAATGGAATAAAGTGGGAAAAAGGAGACGAGGTACTGGTTGTTGATGGTGATTTTCCAGCGGATATACTCCCATGGCAAGGCTTGGAAAAACTAGGGGTTACGACACAGAAAATAAAACCAGAAAAGAATCCATTAACTCCTAATGAGCTTGAGGAAGTAATCACAGAGAAGATACGCGTATTCTGCACCACTTGGGTCAATTCCTACACTGGTCACGCAATCGATTTAGACGAGATGGGAAAAATCTGTTACGATAACGATGTGAAATTCGTGGTAAATGGGAGCCAAGCAATCGGCTGCAGACATCTTGACATGAAGAAAACAAGGATAGACGCTATCACCAGTGGAGGATACAAGTGGCTCTGCGGTCCATATGGGACAGGTTTCTGCTGGATAGAACCTGGACTACTAGAAGAGCTGGACTATAATCAGTCTTACTGGCTCGCCATGCAGGAAGGCTACGGTTTAGACAATATCAATCCCGGAACAAGCGAGAGCCTTGGGGGGAAGAAATACGACGTTTTCGGCACAGCCAACTTCTTCAATAATATTCCTTGGACAAGCGCAGTTCAGTATCTACTCGATAAAGGGATCAAGTCAATTGAGAAGCATGACTTGAAGCTATCCAAGAATATAGTTAATGAACTCGACAGACAAAAATACAAAATATCCAGTCCTTTTGAGAGCCGAGACCTTACCTCAATCGTGATAATCGAGAACAAACACGGAAAAACTAGGGAAATCTACGAACAATTAACCAGAACGGGATTCTATACCTCGTTAAGATACGATAGGATCAGGTTTTCGCCCCACCTTTACAATACAGAAGGCGAGATCACGCGCGTAATAGATTTTATAAACAAAATCTAAACGAAAATAATGAATGGAAATTATTTCTAGACATGCAAACACTGTTTTCATAATCCAGACAGCATTCTATTATAACTTGATGAGAGGTCATAAAAGTCTGAATATTTTACTATTTTAAAACTATATGTTGATGACATATCTTAGGTGGGGTACTTCGCTTTTAATTGGTTGTATGATATATCGTGGTGCAAAGACACGAGGAGATAACAAAGAGTTATGGTTAAGTAGGAAAGGAAAATAGTACCTTATCCTATTTTTTCATAGCAAGTAGTACGCAAACACTGACACGGGCAGCTGGGGAGTATTCAGGAAATTTTTTAGAGATTCACAAGCCAAGCCCTTAGCTGTATTAAAAATGGCGGTTAGAGGTGTTAAAATCAACTTTTCTGGACCTTCCTTAGGTTCCTCATCACCGTCTCGTAGGTGCCCAGTCCCCCGCAGGTGTCCGTCACGTCGCGTGGACCGTCCACTGATACGAGGATGCTGTGGAGCTTATGCAGGTGGGCGTTATCGATCTCGTTGAGGCGGGTGCCGTTGGTCTGGAGGGTGTAGGCCTTCGCGGGTACGCCATCCATCACCTCGTACATGAAATCAATGTCAGTGAGGGGCTCGCCGCCGTAGAACCCTATAACGGGCTCCGGGTCCTTCTCCAAGAAGGCCTTGAGGTCTTCTATGGAGTACACGTGGTCGAGGGGCAGCCCATCTTGGTGCCTGGTTCCGCCGCAGTATGTGCAGCGGAGGTTGCGTCTCTCGGTCACCACCATGTGGTACTGCATCTCAGCCCATTCTCGGGGATAGGCTAAAAAAGTTGCCCGTCGCGGGCTCGATCGTATCCCGCGAGGGTCTCTCTCAGGAGGCTCAGCTCCGTCCTCGCAGCCTCGTCGTGGGTCTCCGTGTACCACTCCTCTCCGGCGTTCATCCTCGTAAGAGTCTCTATCAGGCTGATGCTCTTCAAAAGGTGGCCCCTGATGTCGCCGCTCCTGTTAGCGACGCCGTCGAAGAGGAGGCTCTGGCGTTCCGACCAGTCGCCTGGCTGGTCGAGCCCCGGGACGTAGTGCGGTAGGAGTCTCCGCAGCGTCGCTCTGTCGATGACGCTGCCCAGCGCCGCTCTGCGGCGGGTCTCCCTGTACAGGCTCTCGTCCGGGCCGTAGATGCACATGTCGTAGTTGTTGTGGGCGAGCTGAGCGATGTCGCATATGGCGAAGCTGTGGAGGTCTACGCCGCGTTCATCGCATAGGGCGCCGAGGCGGATCAGCGCAGGGATGGCTATGAACCCGTAGAGTATTATCCTGTCCGGCCTGAAGCCGTTATCCATGAGGTCCAGGAGCGCCGCCTCGGCGGACCTCCCCGTGGCGTAGGTGTCGGGGACCACGATCGTCGCCGCCTCGTCCAGGCCCTCCGGGTAGCTCCGGTAGGAGACCACTAGCCTCCTGGGGTCGTCCGAGTGGGCCCTGTACCCGTCTGTCCTGTACTCGGTCCTGACGGCTACTATGGGTGCTTGTTTCATGATGTCGGCCACCATGTACCCCGCGCCCGCCCTGAGTATGTGCAGTATCGCCGCGTCCTCGGTTAACGCTCCCACGGTTTTGGCTGCCTCTACGAAGTGGTTTGCCGCATCCCTGCAGAGGGCCCTAAGGTCGTCGCCGACTATGTGAGGGTGGCATGCGACCGCCCCGCCTGCAACGGTGTCCACGATGTAGACGGCCCCCACCGGCTCCCCCACAGGAATCATCCTAGACCCATTTACCCTGTACAGCCGGGCTTCACCGCATCCAGAGACTTGGGCCGGCTCCGTGGCGTCGAGGTCCAGCGGGAAAAAATTAGCTATTTCGTCGGCGTCCACCGTGCTGCAACCAGTCTTGATCTTGTCTACCTGTATTTAATCGTCTGCGCCGTCCTTCTCCTGCGCGGGTTTCTGGAACTGGGATAGGTACCTGTTGATGAGCTCGGGCTGTTTGAGCACCATGGTGGCGTTCACCCCGAGCAGCTCCTCGTACATCGCTCCCAGCCTCTCATCCATCTCGGAGAACTCTTGGTGCCACCTGATGCCCTTCTCCGTGGAGTCGGGGCAGTCGGGGCGGCAGGGGAAGAAGAAGCCCAATATATAGGCGTGGGTGTCCAGCTTCTTCTCTTCTTTGAGGGTCTCGGCGAGCTGCGTTGCTGCCCGGGTCTCGACGTTGACGCCCTTCACCCTGTCCTGCTTGTACCGTTTGATGCAGCACTCGGGGTACCCCAGAAGCCGCCCCATGCGGTTTATCCACTCGGCGTTGAACTCCTCGGGGTAAGCGAAACGTACGCGGCTCATCCGGGGATCCGGTCTCCTTCTGACTCTGGCCCTTAGCTTCTCCCTGTCTCTGATCAGCCTCTTTAGCTCTCTCCTGTCTCTTCTGTCCTTGAACATGAATATCTCATGGACGGTGGGACGGACTTGGGCCTGCTCCGACTTTAATCCGAGCCTGTCGCTCCAACGATAGTAGGCTGCGTAGGATTCGGAGCCCTCGACCACCGTCTCGAACTGCTTCTCCATGAGTTTCTTGGTCTCGTTCACCGCCTTCAGCTTGGCTCTGGGCTCTGTTACGGCCTGAAGCCTACTCATCTGGGGTTTGAGTGCTCGGTCTATTCTTTGCCCCATCCCCAGACCGTCCGGGAACTCGGCTGGTACGGTTATCTGGCTGACGGGTCTGAGACCCATGTAGGGCATCAAGAGACACTCAAGCTTCACCCGGTTCAATATAAGCCCGTCCGCCAGCAGCTTGTCCAGCGTCTCCTTGTCCAAGGCGATCACGTTGAGTCAGCCCTCACAGCTTATAATATCTACGTGGATTCCAGTAAAAAATAGATAAAAGAAAAGTGGGTTGATTACATCGGTATTAGCTTCAGGACCTGTAGGAAGAACTGCGCTCTACCTGTCAGCATCGTGAACCTGAACAGCACGGTGTTACCGAAGTAGGCTCCCAAGCCGATCATGATGAAGAGACGGCCTATCCTCGTGGGCGCCTGCAACGCGCCTGAGTGCTCGTAGGTCAACAGGAAGTACAGTACGCTGCATATTAACCCTACAGCGATGTACAGGAAGTTGATCCACGCCATGGCGCCTCCGTCCGTCGGCCTCGTGATGGTGCTCACGATCGCGTCCTGGATGTTAGGGCCGATGGATCCTCTTATGCCGAGGCCGAAGCCGGCTCCTACCAGTAACGCTATTGGATACCTGCTTACCCACCGGAACTCGGGTATCAGCATCGCGTAGATCATGATACCTAGTATCAGGGGTACTATCATCAGGACGTCTCCCGTCATCATCGGGGTTACGCAGATCCTCATGACGTTGCTGAAGTTCACCACTAGGTTCACCGCCAGCATGACGGCGATGTAGAGGTGCTCAGCGAACCGGTACACCGGGTTCTCCTTGTACAGCGGGTAGCTGTAGATCATTAGCATCAGGACCCAGCCGGTCCAGAGACCGATCACGTCCAGTGTCGCTGTTGGATACGCCATTTAGCTTCTCCTCCCTTTTTCAAATAGCAGTCCAATGTTACCTAGTATTACGGCTATCACGACGAGTAGGTGGCTTACGCTGATGCTGTCCATGGCTATGATTGCGTCACCCGGCTCGCCTATTAACATCTCCAGCTCTGCGCCGCCTCTTGAGCCGACGCTCATGCCAAAGTAGTTACCGGCCAGCCATCTGGGGATGCCCGTCGAGCCCAGCATCGCGATTCCGATCTGCGCCATCGGTACTCCGTATGCTTCCTGCCACATTGTCAGGAAGTATCCGCCCCAGTCACCTGTGTCCGAGGACAGCACGCCCGAGACGTCGTGCCATGTGTTGACGTTTGCCATCATTGGGATGTCGTCCAGCGGTGTGCCGAAGTGGTCTGTCGGGTAGACACTCCGCATGTTGGAGGCCAGCTGGGCTATCGCCGACTCGCCGCCAGTGATGTAACCCAAGAACACCCAGTCTTCACCATACACCTTAGCATCGAAGTCTTCTCTAGCCGTGTCCAGTAGGTGGTTGTATGTCAGCTCTACGTCTGTGTGTGGTCCCATGAGGATCACTTTGGCGCCTTCCCTAAGCAAGGCCTTGGCGCATACAGTCACACCAGGGTGGCACTCCGGCCATGCGCTTACGCCGTAGCCGAAGTTGAGTATCCACACGTCACCTGGCTCCACTGAGTCGCCCGTGATCCCCTCATAAAGGTCTCTAGTGTTTGGAGCGATCTTTATCGGGAACCCGATGGGGTTCAGGAACGGCACCATCAACGCGATGAAGAGTATCCAGTAGAATACCCGGCGGTCGATGTTGGCTAATGAGAAGCTCAATCCTCTCCGCCTCCCGCGTAGAATCCGCGTTCCTTACCCAGTAGCGCTCTGAAGCCGTATGCGATCATGCCGAGGGTTCCTACCAGTGCGAAGGTCCTCATTCCCGGAATCTGGCCGGTGAACCTGAACCACTCGCCGATAGTTGCGAATCCCACCCAGATGGCCTCACCTACAGGGGCGTTGCTCAGTATGACGAAACAGCCTGCGATGAGCATCAGGGCGGCGTCGATGTTCCTAGCCCTGAAGGCCCGGTACGCGGCTGAGAAGATGTAGAACCCTGTGATGGGGTACAGCGTTGCGCCCAGTGGCGTGTAGATGTAATTGAACATCCAGTTGTAGATCGCATTATTGGTCTGTTGACCTGTCATGAAGTATCCGGCAAAGCCGGTCAGTCCCATGATTGCCAAGGCTGCGAGTAGAAGACCGCTATACTGCCAGTTTTCCCTTTTCCTCTGGATATTCATGCTGTGAGCCATGATGAGACGCACAGCGCCGAGGCCAAGGGAGATGTTGTAGACGATTACTGCCCATGTCCTGATCATCTCAGCCCATGGTGTAGATTCAGGGAAGAAGAAGTACTCTAGGAACATGATCACTGTTACTATGCCAGTGATGGCGTAAACGACTTCTCGTTTCAACATTTGTGACATTTTTCATTACCACCCCAACATATCCGCGATCAAAGTGATGCCAGCTGCGCCGAGTAAGAAGCCTACACCGATTAGCGCAACGAGGATGAACTTCATGATGTCCTCCCCTTTGATGGATCCTAGCATGTCTCGGTCCCTACTTATGGAGGCGCCGGCTGCGAACAGCTCCTCTGCTAGCAACATGTAGTCGCATGTGGCCACGAGGAATGGCATCTGGTGTGTGTTGTTTGTTCCGCCGATCTGCATTGCGCCTATGTGGTTTCCCGCCTCGCCGATGACGACGGACTCGTAGTAGAATCCGCCCATGAGGATGTTAGAAGCAGGCCTGGCTCTCTGAAAGTATCCTAGGGTGCCGCTTAGGTAGGCTGACTGGCCAGATATGAAGACAATCTGTTCGACGTTGAACTCCTCTGGTTTGCCTTGCCGCAGGTATGCAGTTCTCATCGTCTCCTCGACTAGAGGCATAGCGTCCGGTAATGGACAGTATGCAGCTAACTGTACTCCAGCCTTCGCGCACTCCTCTGTCACGTACTCGAGGATGCTGATGCTGGCAAGGATCTGAGGTCCCTGCGTGGAGTCGTTGAGTCCACCGCCTATCCCGGGGGTCCAGAATACTGGTTGCCCCATCTCGGCGGCTCTTCCTACGGCCTCAGGGATGGCGGTCATCGCTGGCAGCGTCCTGATGTGGTATTCTTCCTCTTTGTTTATCGCCATGTAGTAGTACATCACTATGAATGTCAGAACCATTAGTATGAAAGTCATTACCCGTCCTGTTACTATTATTGCCATTTTTTTTCCTTCCGTTTTGGTAGCCTATCCACTGAGCCACACAGCGTCATCCCTTTAGGAGCGCGGTACGCGGCTCAATGAATGATAGACTTAGTTTTCTATCACTGTTCTGTATATATAATACTTTTTTCTGGTAGGAGCATAATCTGCTAATATTTTACTATCTTTATGCCTTTAGTTATTAAAATGAAGCTAATAACATGTTTAGTTCACGCCTCTTGATTCCTATAATCTAGTATTCATTGTATGACTGATTGTTACTCTTATTTGATGAGAAAAACATTTAGGAAACTATGAAGCACTAATGATCTTTTAAACACAGTAATCTTGTCATAATGAAGTCAGAAAGGAAGATATTTCCTCCAGCCTTTCTTTTCCTGTACGGGTTTCTCTTCCACATCCTCCTCCTCTTTCTGCTCTTTAGTTTCTGTCTTCTTTTCTTTAGGCTCTATTCCATGTGCCGCGATATCCTCCAGCCTCTGTATCAGCTTCTCCACGTTCTCGTGTTCCTGGTAGATCCGGAAGAACTTGTCCCCCTTGACGATAGCGTTGTCGCCGAATAGAGGCAGCAATGGAAACAGGAAGACCTGCCCCATGCTCGCACCCACCCTGCTCATAGGCTTAAAGCTCTCAAGGAAGAGTATGGCGGCGGTCTCCATGCCGTACCTATAGATCTCTCTCGCCGTCCACTCGATAATCTCGTCTACGTCCTCAGGCGTTACCTCTTGGTCCCAAAACATCTCGGGTCACGGATGCTATGTCTTGTAGAGTAGATGAAGATTTAAGAACTTGCCTCAAGCTCGAGCCGCCTCTTCTGGAGGCGTTTCCTGACGCGCATGTATCCAGCTAGAAAGCCACCGGCGAAGAGGCTTATTGGTATGGACAACACTATGCCGAGTTTTAACTGGCTTATCATTGTGAGCATGACTACCAGCGCCATGACTGAGGAGTAGCCCGCCGTTTTCAGCCCCACGATGAGGTGCTGGGTGTCGGCCCTCTTGCAGACTTGGGTTGCCGCGTAGTAGCCTCCGAAGATGTAGATGAGGAAGCTGAGGTCCGTCAACAAGCCTTTGGGGACGATGAACGCGTTTTCCCCGACAAGGCTAAGCGCCTGCATCCATATCCATATTATTCCGTTGGCGAGCATGGCTCCAGCAAGGTAGTCGGTGTTGTTGGGTTCCCTAGGGCCCTTGAACTTAGGCTTCTCAGACTGCTCGACCTCGGCGTCTTCTTTGAGTTCGTCCTCTTTGGGCTCAGTGTCCATTCTCTATTGGTTGTCCTGCCTGTTCTTAGGTTTATTCGTTGACCTTAACTAGACGTGTGATCTATGCTAAACCATGTCAATAGAAGGAGTCCCGGCCCCTGAGGAGCATCTAGGCTTCATGGTCGGCACAGACCGTAAGATGGCTGACTGGCCGGAGATAGTCGAGTACTTCATGAAGGTGGGCGAGGCGTCGCCGCGGGTCAAGGTGGAGGAGCTGGGAGAGACCACGTTGGGCAACCCCTTCTTACTTGCCACCGTCTCGTCGCCCGAGAACCTTGAGAACCTCGAGGAGCTTCGGAGGATACAGCTTAGGCTGGGGAACCCCGTAGGGCTCGGGGAGGAGGAGGCAGCCGATCTCGTTGAGAGGGGTAAGACGGTGGCGATGATCAGCTGCAGCATACACAGCACCGAGGTCGGCGGCAGCCAGATGAGCATAGAGCTGCTGCACAGGCTGGCGACGGAGGAAAGCCCGGAGATGGAGGAGGTGCTGGAGAACGTCGTGTTCCTGCTAGTGCCCAGCCTGAACCCCGACGGGAACAGGATCGTGTACGACTGGTACGGCAGGTACCTGGGCACCGAGTACGAGGGCAGTAGGCCGCCGTACGTATACCACGAGTACGCGGGCCATGACAACAACCGGGACTGGTACATGTTCACGCTGAAGGAGACTCAGCTCACCG
>CAYFYM010000295.1:0-5551 GCA_964347405.1 uncultured Candidatus Bathyarchaeia archaeon
CCGTCTCGGCCGCTCCTTTGACGCCGTACAGGAAACGGATCTCGTCCGAGATGGCTCGGCTCAACTCGGCTTTAGACGGTTCTGTCTCGCAGTGGAGCTGTAGGGCAAGGTACCTTCTCCGCACGTTTCTCACAGGCATTATGGATACTTGGGTTGGATTGGGTTGATAATCTCTCTGGTCAGTGCTCCACCCGTATCGCCCTGCCTGAGGCGTCCATCTGGGTCACGCCGAACTCGCCTCGGACCTCGTCCAGCATCTCCGTGTCGAAGACGGGGCCCTCCTTGCACACCCTGTAGGGGCCTATGGCGCAGTTGCCGCAGAGCCCCACCGCGCACTTCACGTAGCGTTCGAGGCTGGCCTGTACGGGTATCCCATGCTCCTGTGCCGACTGGTAGACCTTCGCCATCATGAGCTCTGGTCCACAGGTGTAGACCGTGTCGAAACCGTCTTCTTCCATCAGTAAGGCGGCGTAGCCCGAGGCGTAGCCGCTGTAGCCCCGTGAACCGTCGTCGGTGGTCACTATGAGTCTATCACCGAGGGTGTCCTCAAGCTGATCCGCGAAAAGTAGCATGTCGGCGCTCCTCGCGCCGAGGACGAAGGTGGGGGTGGTCTCTCTCCTTAGCATCTCCTCCACGAGGGGCATCAGGGACGCGGCGCCCGAGCCGCCGGCCACGAAAAGCGGCTTGTCTCCCTGCGCCTTGTAGCCGTTCCCGAAGGGGCCCCTCAAGCCGATCCTGTCGCCGGGTTTGAGGTCGTTGAGCTTGAAGGTCGTCTCGCCCACCATCCTGACGGTGATGCGGGACAGGCCGTCCATGTCTATGCCGCTGACGGACATAGGCACCTCGTCCACGCCGGGGAGCCAAACCATCAGGTACTGGCCCGGCTTGGCGCCGCGGGTCTCCTCGTCTCGGAAATGGAGCGAGGAAATGTCCCTACACTCTGACACTACATCCGTCAGCTCTACTGCTCTGTTGTTCTCCGGTTTGATGTGCAAGTCCTAGAACCTCCTTTACGCCGCTGAACCCGTTGTCCTCCAGGTAGCGTCGGACCCCCTCGTTGACTTGGCCGTATACCTCGAATCCGTGGGTCATCACCGCGGTGCCCATCTCCAGCGCCGTGGCGCCGGCGAGGAAGTACTCGACGGCGTCCCTCCATGTCGTGACACCGCCGCAGCCTATGACGGGCAGCTCGACCGCCTCCGCCACCTCCCAGACGCATCTGAGTGCGACGGGCTTCGCGGCGGGTCCGGATAGGCCGCCTGTGACGTTTGCGAGCACCGGTCTCCTGAAGTCGATGTCTATGGCCATGCCCTTCAGAGTGTTCACAGCCGTTATGGCGTCCGCGCCTCCTCTCTCGGCCGCCTCCGCTATCTCCTTGATGTCTGTGACGTTGGGGCTGAGCTTCACGAACAACGGTAGACGGGTCTCCTCTCTGACGGCGGCGGTGACCTTCTCCACGTTCCCGGCGTCCGCCGCCAGCATCCCCAGCTCCTCCTGGACGTTGGGGCAGCTGGCGTTGAGTTCCAACGCGTCGGCGCCTGCCTCAGACAGGGTGCCCGCCACCATGGCGAACTCCTCGACTGTTCCGCCGAAGAAGCTTGCCACGACCGGTACCCCCATATCTTTGAGCGTCTTGATCTCGTCGGCGAAGTACTCGGCGCCGGGGTTGGGCAGCCCCATCGCGTTCAACGCGCCGCACGACGTCCTGACGAGGGTGGGGTTCGGGTGTCCTGTCCGGGGCACGGGGCCGACGCTCTTGGTGACCACGGCGCCTGCGCCGCCGTCGTATAATCGTTTGAGAATGGGTGGGCTCATGCCTAGGACGCCCGCCGCGTTCATGAGGGGGGACCGGAGCCTTAGCCCGGCTACCTCCACGGCTAAGCTTATTTTAGACAAGTCTCCCCTACGTACTCACCCAGCACATTGATAAAGGTTCGGAGATGAGTGAGCTGAAGGCAACACTACTTGGATCGATCATAGGCGTGCACGCTTTCGACGAGGAGGATGAGGTCATCGCCGAGTCGCACTACCCGAGGGACGCTAGACAAATCGCCCGGGCATTGGTACGGTTGAGGGAAGGCGAGGTGACCAGGGAGGCCGCCGGCGTGCTCGGCCAGCTGCGGGGGATGGGCGTCGATGAGGTCGCCGGGCAGAACGAGGCGCTGATGGCGTCCGTCGAGGAGATGGGCTTCAGTGTAAGCGTGGAGGCCGTGCCCGCCGCCGGCGAGTATCTGAGGGAGAACATCCAGCGCATGGCGTTGGAGGCCGGGTTCATAGACTCCGTGGAGCAGTTCGGCGAGTTCTCGCACTCCGTGAACACCGAGGTCGCCAAGGCTGAGGTCCATGAGGCGCTCTCGGAGCGGGAGAGCCTGCTCATGCCGACGGTTCAGCTGCTCGTGGAGATGGACGCCGTGCTGAACAACCTCTCCGGGAGGATGGAAGAGTGGTACGGCGTCCACTTCCCCGAGCTGGGGCGGAGAGTCGAGGAACACAGGGATTACGCCAAGATAATCCAGGCGTTCGGGGACAGGTCCAGCATCACCGTGAAGGGGCTACAGGAGCTCTCCTTCAAGAAGAGGGACGCCAAGGGGATCGCCGCCGCAGCCGAGGCGTCCATGGGCGCCGCGTTCGACCCGGACGACTTGGCGATGGTCCAGTCCTTCGCGACGAACCTGCTCAACCTATACAGAGGCAGGGACGAGCTCACAGACTATGTTTCGGGTCTGACGGAGGAGATCGCCGCCAACGTCGCGTACCTGGCTGGGCCGGTCCTCGGCGCCAAGCTCATCCAGAAGGCGGGGAGCCTCAGACGCATGGCCATGATGCCCTCCAGCACCATACAGGTGCTGGGCGCCGAGAAGGCCATGTTCAGGGCGCTCAAGACCAACGCGAGGCCGCCGAAGCACGGCCTGCTCTTCCAGCACCCCTACGTGCACGGGGCCCCGAGGGGTAGAAGGGGTAACAGGGCCCGCAGCCTGGCCGCGAAGATCGCGATAGCGGCTAGGGCCGACGTGTTCAGCGGGGACTTCATAGCGGAGGACCTGCTGCGGCAGCTTGAGGAAGGCTAGGCGTTCACCGACAGCTGTATGTTGATGGTGGACACGTTTCTCAGGTCGTCGTCGCTGCCCATCTGCTCTGTGCCTATCTTGATCTCGTCGACGTTCAGGTCTTTTAGGAAGCTTCTTCTGCATACCTCGACCACATCTACGGCGCTGCTTATGGCGCGTCCCCGCGCCAGGACGTTGACGCTGGGCGCCCTCTGGAACGCCGTCACGATGGCGGTGACGTAGTTGAGTATGGGTTTGGAGCCTACGTAGATGTTCTCGCTCATGGGTTCATCAGGTTGACTCATAGAGGCTTTAACTTAAGCTATACTAACCAGTAACACCCTTGTCCCGGAACTCCCCACGCCTGTGCGGCCGGCAACCCTTGGAGGCTAAAAATTTACTGAAACCGCCTGCATGATGCTACTTTTATTCTGATATTACTTTGAACAGTAAATAACCGTATTTACTTAAACATGCAATAATGTATCGAAGATAAACAATATACTATGGATAAACACTAATCAATAGATAGTACATGTTCAAGTCAACAAATGATGAAGGCATACTGGGTGTTTACGCTGTAGAAATCAATGGATCTAGCATCCATACCTTTGATCCTGCAGGTTGTCAGGGACTACCTCTATATATCACCGATCTATATTACTGTTTCAGGAGACGAAACCGGTGTCCACTCTATCCGAGGCGCTGCAGGAAAAGTTCAACAGGAAAGACTGCCCGTTCCTACACGACTGCGGCGTACCCGTCACGAAGGACTTCTTCACCAGGGTTTGCAAGACGCCGGCCTACCTGAACTGCCACCACTTCGCCAAGCGGATGGGCGATCTTAAGACGCCCCTCACGTGGCTGCAGAAGCTGGCGGTGGACCAGGCCAAGATGATGACCACCAACATCGAGGCCACACAGACTTAAATCCGCCACGCCGACCTTCTAAGCGATGCCATTGCCCCGTAGCCTAGAACAGTTTTTCCCTGAGATATACAGGCTGCAACTAGACGGCAACACGTTTCTCGTCACCAGGAACATGACGCCCGGCAGGACCTACTACGGGGAGCCCACCTATCAGGTGGACGGCGTCGAGTACAGGAGCTGGAACCCCACAAGGAGCAAGCTAGCCGCCGCCACGATGAAGGGAGTGAGCTACATGCCGGTCAGGCCCGGGGCAACGGTTCTCTACCTGGGGGCCGCGTCGGGCACCACCGTGAGCCACGTATCAGACATACTGGGGGAGGCCGGCCACGTCTGGGCGCTGGACTTCGCGCCCCGGGCTCTCAGGGACCTCCTCGACAAGGTTGCGAGATACCGTTCAAACGTTTCGCCGATACTGGGCGACGCCAACAAGCCCACGGAGTACGCTTCTCTCGTGCCCATGGTGGACGCCTTGTTCGCCGACGTCGCCCAGCCGAACCAGGCAGAGATAGTGGTCAAGAACGCGTCCATGTTCCTGAAGGGCGGCGGCTGGGCCATGCTGTCCATAAAGTCCCGGAGCGTGGACGTCAGGCAGAGGCCCAGGGACGTGTACGCCTCCCAGGTGGATGTGCTGGAGCGCGGCGGCCTGAAGGTGCGTGAGCTCGTCGAGCTGGACCCTTACGAGAAGGACCACGCTATGGCGTTGGCCGAGTCTGCTTGATCCTCGTCGTGTGTCTTCTAACCGTGGCCCAGGAGGCCCTCATCCACGGCGGGCATTGTTCGTGCTCCCTGAACCACTCCGCCACGAACTCCGAGGTCTTACTGTCGCTTGGGTAGCCGGAGTTGAAGTCGCCGTGAAGCTCCCTGAGCCCAGCGACCACGCGGTCCCTCCTCACCTTCGCCAGGATCGACGCCGCGCCCGTGGCGGGGTAGACCGAGTCGGCCCTCGGCTCGCAGACTATGTCCACGTCGAAGCCGAGGACGCCTCTCATCTGCTCCCCGCAGCGCAGGTGGTCCACGTCGCACGTGTCGACGTAGGCTGTGTCGGGCTCCAGGTCCCTGAGCACCTTGGCCATGGCCATGGTCTCCAGGTAGTTCAGCCTCCTGAGGGGCCTGCCCCTGAAAACAACCTTGTCGATGACCCGTGGAGGCAGCTCAAAGAAAGACACGTCCAGCGCCAGGTCCCAGATCTTGTCTGCGAGGGCCAGCCTCCTCTTCGGGGTGAGCCGCTTTGAGTCCCTGACGCCTATCTCCGTGAGGCGGGGCAGGTCTTCCTCTTCGAACACGGCGCCGGCTACGACGAGGGGCCCTATGACGCAGCCTCTGCCCGCCTCGTCGACGCCGGCGACTCTCATGGCGGAGTCTTGTGGGGCCAAGCCTATTAAGCCTCCCGTCTAGGGTGTCATCTCCCTGTATATCTCCAGGTAGCGCCTGTAGTTCCTGTCAATGTTGAACCTCCCTAGTATGGTCTGCCGGGCCTCCGCCGCCAGTCTTGGGCTGTCCGCCGCCTCCACTATCTTGGACGCCAGGTCGTCCACGTTCCTGGGCTCGAATAGCAGCCCGTTTCTCCCGTGCTG
>CAYFYM010000296.1:0-3431 GCA_964347405.1 uncultured Candidatus Bathyarchaeia archaeon
TCGTGCAGCAAAGGAGAGATAAGGCTGGAGGGCCCGAGGAACGGCATGCTGGGCCTCTTCAAGGCCATCCAGAGGCAGACCCTGGACCCATTCGGCTTAAGAGGGGGCGGCCCACCCGAGGAATGACGCAGAGCCGGCGGCGTCACAAGTGTTTTAATAAACAGGCCTAGAACAGATTAACGTTCAGGTGTATGTGAATGTCTCTGATGGCTCAGAAGGATATCCAGGGTAAGCTGAGGGTCCTAGGCAAGAAACACACCTGGAGGATACTGGCTCACATACAGAAGGGCTCAAAGTACATCACCCAGATCTCGGCCGAGACGAACATACCCTACACGACTGTTCAGCACAGGGTAAGGGAGCTGGAGAGAGCCGGCCTGGTGCGGATAGTGGGCCAGGTAGACAAGGAGACGGGGCGCGCGATTAAACTTGTGAGGGTTAGCAACTTCAGGATAACCCTGACTCCGGCCGAAATAGCTAGGATCGTGGAGCGGGCGGACGAGCCGGTGGCCTGAAGGAACTGGCTTCTACTTCTGATGGGTGAGAACCAGGTTCTGGACGAGCTCTGGTTTTCGGGTGATGACCCTCATGAAGAACTTGAAGCGTTCGTTTGTGAGATACTCGTCCGCCGCCGCGATGAGCCTGTACCTGTGGTCCCTCATCTCGCCGAACAGGAAGTGGTTGAGCGACCCCGTCATGTTCTCCGCGTAGTCCTTGAGGAAACACACTAAAACGAAGAGCGCCTTGCCCAGTATCTTCCTTTTCTGGGGGGACTCGATGCTGGTCACGTTGTTCCCTGGAAGATAGTGGTCGTTCTCCAGCATGAGCGCCTTTATCTTGTCGGCGAAGCCGGCCTCCACGAATACGTCCCTGGTCACCTGGAATAGGGGTAGCTCCACGTTTTTCTTGGCGCCGACATCCATCAAGACCTTCCAGACGTGGTCTTTGTCGACTATGACCCTGGACATCTCACGGTATTATCTCGGTGGACGGTTTAAGTGGTTTATAGAATCTGGGTAGAGTTTAGTATCTGGATATCTCCTCTACAGCCGACGTAAGCGTGTCTATCTCCTCCAACGTGTTGTAGAGGTACGTGGATGCCCTCACGTTCCCCTCGTTGAGCCTGAACAGCTCCTTTATCAGAGGCAGCGCGCAGTGGTGGCCCGATCTGACCGCTATGTTGTACTCCGTGTCGAGGGTTAGGGCGACGTCGTGGGGGTTCATGTCCCCGACGTTGAACGTTGCCAGCCCCACCCTCTGCTTTGGATCCTTGGGGCCATAGACGGTGACTCCCTCGATCTCGGTCAGGCCCTCTATGAGCCTGTTGGCGAGTGTTAGGTCCCACTTCTCGACGTTATCCATGCCAACCCCGTTGAGGTACCGGCACGCCTCGCCGAGGCCGATCACCTGGGCGATGTTGGGGGTCCCGGCCTCGAACTTCATCGGCGGAGCGGCGAGGACGTACTCGTCTATGCTGACGTCGGCTATGGTGCCTCCGCCGATGCAAAGAGGCTCCGTAGAAGCCAGCTCCTCCTCGGCGATGTACAGGCCGCCGGAGCCTGTAGGGCCAAGCATCTTGTGGCCGGAGAAGGCGAGGAAGTCCAAGTCTAGGTCCTTCACGTCGGTGTGGATGTGTGGCACGCCCTGGGCGCCATCCACCAGCATCTTGGCTCCATGCTCGTGGGCGATCTCGCATATCTCATTTATCGGTACTATGCATCCGAGGACGTTGGAGACGTGGGTGACCGCTACCAGCTTTGTCGAGTCATCTATGGCTTTCTCGAAGTCGGCTAGATCGAATACGCCTTCGGGTGTAGAGCGCACGACTTCCAGCTTCGTGCCGTGGCGTTGACGCACCCTCAGCCATGTGATGAAGTTGCTGTGGTGCTCTATCACCGTGTTCACTATCTTGTCGTCCCTGCTCCAGTCCAGGCTGTTGGCTACGAGGTTGATGCCCTCCGTGGTGTTGCTGAGTAGCGCCACGTTCTCCACGCCGGGGGCTCCTATAAACCGCGCTATCTCCTCGTGGGCCTTCTCGTACTCCTCGCTGGCTCTCTGGCTGAATCGGTGGACGCCACGCTCCACGTTAGCCCTGTACTCTCTGTAGAACTCCATCTCCTTGAGCACCACCTGTTCCGGCGTGAGGCTGCTGGCGGCGCTGTCGAGGTATGTGACGCCCTTCTTCAGTATTGGGAAATCCTCTCGGACCGACTGCACGTCGAACAAACCGATCAAAGAAAATGTTACAGGGAGTTGCTTAAGGCTATCGTCTATGGGACGGTGACGCTCTTAGCCAGGTTCCTCGGCATGTCCGGGTCCAGACCCTTGAGGACCGCGAGGTTGTACGCGAGAAGCTGAAGCGGCACCACGTAGGGCACCGGGGACAGCTCCTCAGGTATCCCGCGGGGCATCTCTATGTAGTCGTCCGAGAACCGCTTCACCTCTTCGTCGCCCTCCTCGCAGATGGATACGATCCTCGCTCCCCTGGCCTTCATCTCCATGATGCTGCCGATTATTTGGGGGTGGGTCTCTCCGCGTGGGCACACGAAGACGCAGGCGACGTCGTCCTCTATGATGCTTATGGGTCCGTGCTTGCTCTCCCCCGCCGGGTATGCCAGCGATGGGACGTAAGTGATCTCCAGAAGCTTGAGGCGGCCCTCTAGGGCGGTGGCGGTGCTTATGCCTCTGCCGAGGAAGAGGAACAGCTTTTCGTCTTGATACTTCTCCGCGAGGGCCTTGATGGATTCAGAGTTGTTTTTAATTACCTTTTCCACCCACTCAGGTATCTGTTTGAGTTTCTTCTCATACTCATCAAGCTCGTCTTGGCTCAGCTTGCCCCTCTGCTTCGCCAGCCTCAGAGCTAGTTGGGACAACACGATGACCTGAGACGTGAAGGTCTTCGTGGCCGCTACGCCGATCTCAGGCCCAGACTGCTGTATCAGGTAGGCCCTGGAAACCCTAGTCAGTGTGGAGCCCACGGTGTTGGTGACTCCTAGAACGGTGCCTGCCCGCATCCTGGCGTGGTCGATCGCCTTCAAAGTGTCATAGGTCTCGCCGGACTGGCTCACCGCAAGCACGATGGAGTCGATTCCAACAGTGGAGCCGTACCGCTCGATGAACTCCGATGATACCACGGGTATGGTGGTCAGCCGCGAAAGCTTCGAGAATATGTAAGACGCAGCGAGGCAGGAGTGGTAGCTGGTGCCCGCCGCCGTGAGAAGCACCTCCTTGCCCCTGTCAAGGAACTGTGTCAACAGGTTGAGGTACTGCTCCTGCAGCCTGAGCCCGTTCTTTAGGCTATCCGGCTGCTCGTATATCTCCTTGAGCATGAAATGCGTGTACCCCTGCTTCTCCGCCATCTCCAAGCTCCACGTGATCTCCTCAAGATCACGCTCCACGACCGAGCCGTCTATGACCTTAACGATCTCGTA